>DATKNM010000537.1:0-6943 GCA_035541335.1 Binatia bacterium | reverse complement strand
TCTGCCCGCGCGGCATCGCGACAGGTTCCGGTCACGCGCCAGCCCCGGGCCAGCAGCGCCTTGGCCAATGCCGCGGCGCTGTAACCGAGGCCGAAGCAGAAGAGATGCGGCGACGGCGACGCCATGGCGTTTAAGCTTTTCCCCGGGCTTGCTTTTTCACGTCCGGCCCCCGATCTTCACCCCCGAGTTTCATGGGCGACATTCATGGGCGCCGCAATAGCGTGTAGGCGTGCGCCTGGCAAGCTTGCCGCGAAGGACGAGACTGAACCCGCGATGCGTTCGATCCTGATACTGCCGGTCCTGATGGTCCTGGCCCAAATGGTCCCGGATGTCGCCTTCGCTGACACCGCCGCGAAGGCTGCGGCGCCGGCGAAGGAGCCCTCCGGCCTCACCGACCAGGCGGCGGAGGAGCGGAAATACCAGGCCTGCATGCAGCAGGCGGCGGCGGCACCCAAGGCCGCGCTGAGGCAGGCCATGGCCTGGGAGAAGGCGGATGGCGGCGACGCCGCGCGGCATTGCGTGGCGGCGTCCTATATGGGGCTGAAGCAGTACGACGACGCCGCCATGGAGCTGGAGCGCATCGCCCAGACCATGCCGCAAGTGAAGGCGCCGATCATGGCGCAGCTTTTCGGCCAGGCGGCCCAGGCCTGGATGCAGATGGGCAAGACCGACCGCGCGTTGGCCGACATCAACCAGGGCCTGAAGCTCAACAAGAACAGCGTCGATCTCCTGGTGTTCCGCGCCGTCATCAACGGCAATCGCGAGAATTACTTCGACGCGCTCGACGACCTGAACGCCGCCTATGACCTCACCTCGGATCGCGCCGCCATCCTGGTGCTCCGCGCGACCGCCTATCGCAAGCTGGAGCAGCCGGACCTCGCCAAGGACAATGTGGAGATGGCGCTGAAGGCCGATCCCAGCGATCCCGACGCCCTGCTGGAGCGGGGCACCCAGCGCGCCCAGGCCGGCGACCGGGATGGCGCCCGCCAGGACTGGCTGAAGGCCATCGAAGTCGCGCCGGATTCCCCCGCGGCAGAGGATGCCCGTGCCGATCTCGCCGACCTCGACGTGAAGGCGAACTGACGGAAGTCGGGTCTTCGCGTGATCCGCGCCGCCTCGGAGTCGGACTCAGAAATCCAGGTCCGCGTAGTGCGCCGGCGGCGGGGCGCCGGGGAGGCTGTCGGCGAGCAGCGGGCGGAAGCTCGGGCGGGATTTCATCCGGGCGTACCAGTCCTTCGCCGCCTCGTGCTCGTCCCAGGGCACATCGCCGAGATAGTCGATCGCCGAGATTTGCGCCGCGGCGACGAGATCGGCGAGGCTGAGCACCGGCCCTGCGAGCCAGGTGCGGCGCTCCATTAGCCAGCCGATATAGTCGAGATGGATGCCGATGTTGGACTTGCCGGCGCGGATGGCGCTCGAATCCGGCCCGCCGCCGTTCGGCATGTAGCGCTTGAAGATCTTCTCCGAGAGCAGGTTCTTCGTCACCTCACGCTCGAACTTGCCGTCGAACCAGGCGACGAGCCGGCGGATCTCGCCGCGCTCCTGCAGATTGCGCCCCATCAGCGGCGTTCCCGCGGCGGCGGTCTCGGGATAGGCCTCCTCGAGATATTCCAGCACCGGGTAGAAGCCGCAGAGGACCAGGCCGTTCTCTTCCGCCAGCACCGGCACCTCGCCGGCGGGGTTGAGGCGCAGGAACTGCTCGCGCCGGTCCCAGGGCCGCTCGGTGACGAACTCGGCCTCCAGGCGCTTCTCGGCCAGCTGCAGGCGGATGACGCGTGATTGCGGCTGCAGCGGATGATGAAAGAGCTGTCGCATGATTCGGTGCGGACCATAGCAGCGGGGCGCGGCCCTCGCCAGCATGAGGAGGACGCGACGCGGGCCGGAAGACCGGCCCGAATACTCGTCGCCGAATTTGTCAACTTCGCGGCGCAACCCCGGCCCCGAGCACCCGTTGGTCCATACCAGCTTTTGCAGGGGCCAGCTTTAAGGAGGACCACATGAGCAGTGCCACCGGACGGATGTCGAACGCCATGGAAAACGGCGCCGAGGCGGCCCGCGAGGCCTTCGCGGAAACCCGGGAGAACCTGGGCGAGAGCATGGGCGAGGCCCGCGATGCGATGCAGAAGGCGGCGCGGGAGACCCTGCACGAGGCGAAGCGCTACGGCCGCAAGAACGCCGCCAAGGCCTATGACGCGGCGCAGGACACGGCGAAGTCGATCCTCGACTACGTGAACGAGAAGCCGGTCCAGGCGGCCTTGATCGGCCTCGGTGGCCTGCTGCTCGCGGGGCTGCTGCTGCGCCGGCGCTAGGCGCGAACCGATTTCCTAGAAGCGGAGTCCCCGGGTGCTCAAGGGCAGCCCGGGGATTAACCCCGTGCGGGCGCCGGGCAGGATCAGGCCGCGCTGATGCGCGTCGCTGAAGTCCGCGCCGCGCAGGTCGGCGGCGGTCAGGTCGGCTTCGGAGAGATTGGCGCCCTGGAAGTCGACCGCCAGCAGCCAGGCCTGCTTCAGGTTGGCCCGCGCCAGCAGGCAGCGGCCGAGACGCGCCGCCGCCAGATTGACCCCGCGGAGATCGAAGCCGCAGAGATCGAAGCCATCGAGCTCCAGTCGTCGTCCGGCGCGGCCGAGGCTGTCCACCCATTGCGCATGATCGCCGATCCGCCGGCGGATCTCCGCCTCGGTGAGGCGCGGCGCCGAGCCGACCGGCAGCGAGGCCGCCAGCACCTGGTCGCGCGTCGCCTCGTCGACGGCGGCGGTCGAGAAGTCCGCGCCGTCGAGCTCGGCGCCGGCGAGGCGGATCTGCTGCAGCTGCGCCGCGGCGAAGGTGGTCTTGCGGAGATCGGCCCCGGAGAAATCGGATTCCAGCAGGAAGGCGCCGGAGAAATCGACGCTGATCGCCTTTGCGCCGACGAAGGTTGTCTGCTCCAGCCGCGCGCCGCGGAAGCGGCAGGCCGGCGCGCTGTCGCTGCTGCCTTCCTGGGAGTAGTCCTTTCGGAGGTCCGCGGCGGCGAGCGAGGCCCGCGTCATGTCGGTGCCGTGGAACATGGTGCCGCGCATGTCGGCGCGCTCGAAGACCGCGCCGGTCAGGTCGGCCTCGTCGAACACGCTGCCGGTCAGGATTGCATCGCGGAACAGCGCCCCGCGCAGGTTCGCGCGCTCGAAGTTGCAGCGCACGAAATAGGCGTCGGTGAAGTCCATCAGGCTCAAATCGACGCGTCGGAAGTCGCAATCCGCCAGCATCAGCCGCTGGCTGCGCGGCCGGCCGAGCCGCCAGTTGCGGTGCAACTCCTCCAGTCGGCGCATGGCGCCGACGTCCAGGGTCAGACCTTTGAGGACCTTCGGTCCGGATGGCTCCATCGAATCGGTACCGGCACGCGACTCCAAGTTTCATCCATGGTGCCGTCCCGAAGCGCCGGGTACAAGCCAAGACCGCACATCGGGATGCGCGCGGGTTCCAAAACCGTTGCACTTGCCCACGCATTCGACTCGAAGTCTATCGATCGACGCGCTCAAACGAGCATGATGCGCCATGTCTTGTCCGAATCGGACGGCGGCCCGAATCGGGTGAGCACCGCGTTCGGCACCTCGGTCTGCCCGGAGAGGCCGAGCATGGTCTCGATCGCGCGGAAGACGCCGCCATGGGCGACGACCAGCACCGGGTGATCGAGGGCGAGCGCCTGGCCGAGGCCGCGGGCGATCCGCGCGCAGAAGAGGGGAAAGGTCTCGACGCCGCTCATCGGCTCGCCGGCCCGCCAGCGCCGGGTCCAGGTGGGATCGCCGATGCCCTGGAACGGTCCGACATCGACCTCCCGCAGATCGTCGAGCGGCGTCACGGCGAGGCTGAGCTCGCGGTTGACGATCTCCGCGGTCTCGCGGGCGCGCGACAGCGTGCTGACGGCGATCGCCTTCAGCGCAAGACCAGCCGTGGCTTCGCGGGCGCGCTCCGCCTGGGCGCGGCCGGTGGCGTTCAAGGGGATGTCGGCGCGACCCATCATGCGCCCTTCGCGATTCCAGTCGGTCTCGCCGTGGCGCAGGAAATAGAACGGCCGGTGCGGCAGCATGACTCAGGTCGCTACCGGTTCCAGCATCGCATCGAGGCGTCGCCAGAGGCTGCCGTCGGTGAAGTCCTGGATCACTGCCGTGGCGCCCGCCTGCAGCAACGCCGCATCGGGGTGCGCGGTGCGGATGCCGTAGGTGGCGAGGCCGGCGCCGCTCGCCGAGCGGATGCCGGGCAGCGAGTCCTCGAAGGCGAGGGAATGTTCCGCCCTGGCGCCGAGCCGTGCCAGGCCGGTGAGATAGGGCAGGGGGTCGGGCTTCGCGCGCTCGAGCTCCTCGCCGAGCACCAGCGTGTCGATCCGGTCATCGAGCTTCAGGCCGCGCAGCATCATCTCCGCATTGGCGCGCGGCGCGTTGGTGACCACGGCGACGGGCAGCGCCCGCGCCTCGGCCCAATCGAGCAGCGCGGTCAGACCCGGTGTCGGCTCGAGTTCGGAGACCGCGCCCCGGAACAGCTCTTCCTTGCGCTCGGCCAGCTCCTTGTGCCGTGCGATGTCGAGCTCCGGAAACATCTCGCGCATGATGGCGTCATTGGGCGCGCCCATGATGCGGGTCTGGTAGTGCTCCAGGGTGATCGTGCGCCCGAAATCCTTGAGCAGCGTGCAATAGGCGGCGAAGTGCAGGCGATCGGTGTCGCAGAGCGTGCCGTCGAGATCGAACAGCAGGGCGGCCCCAAGCTTCACGCGAGTCGCCTTCGCGCGAATGGATTCCGTGCGGGTCATCGGCCGCGGCCTTGCCGCGCCCGGAGTCGAATTGGGAAGATCGTCCGGAAGGCCATGGGTTCGCCTTTTGTTGCGGGAAGGTTATTTGACAAACGACCCCGGCTTGGTCAAGGAACGTTACCGTGTGCTTTCGCAGCGCCGCTTCGGGGGGAGCTGAAGATGGCAGCGGAGAGGCTGATCGCCTTCGGTGCCGAGATCTGGGTGGCGGAAGGTTCGGTCGTCAGCTACTTGGGGTTTCCCTATCCGACCCGGATGGCGATCATCAGGCTCGCCGACGGCGGCCTGTTCCTGTGGTCGCCGATCGCGCTGACGCCAAGCCTGCAGGCCACCGTGGAGGCGCTCGGGACCGTGCGCTACCTGGTGACGCCCACCAAGCTGCACAACCTCTATCTGGCCGAATGGAAGGCCGCCTATCCCTGGGCGCAGCTCTATGCCGCACCGGGCCTGGTCCAGCACCGCCGCGACATCGCCTTCGACGACCGGCTGATGGATAAGCCGCCCGCCGCCTGGGCGAACCAGATCGATCAGGTGCTGGTCCAGGGCAGCTTCGCCATTACCGAAGTCGCCTTCTATCATCGTGCCAGCGAGACCGCGCTGATCGCCGATCTCATCCAGTCGTTTCCGCCGGGTTGGTTCAAGGGCTGGCGCGGCTGGATCGCGCGCCGCGCCGGCATCGTGGCGCCCAACGCCGGAACGCCCCTCGACCTCCGCGCCACCTTCACTCATCGGAAGGCGGTGCGGCAGTCGGTGAAGCGCATCTTCGACTGGGGCGCCGAGCACCTGATCCTGGCGCACGGGCCCTTGGTCGAGGAGGACGCGACCGGCTACATGCACAAGGCCTTGAGCTGGGTGGGGCTCAGCGCCTAATCGCCCGATGCGATGCGTCGCAGCGGGTCCGGCGGGTGCTCGATGAAATCGCGCCGGATCGTCGCGAGCGCGCTGCGATGGCCTGCGAACGTCAGCCGTTCCAGGGCGACATCCGGATCCAGCCAGGCGGATTCGCTCTGGCTCTCATCCAAGATCACGGTCTCCTCGCGGGGGATCATGAGGAGAAAGACCGGCATTATCTCGAGGGTGTTTTCACTCGCGTCGTAGAAGCTGTCGACAACCCCGGTTGAGAACAGCGTCCCGTGCCTGATCCCGGTTTCTTCCGCGATCTCGCGCAAGGCGGTCTGCCAGGCGGCCTCGCTCGCCTCGATTCGCCCGGAGACGGGGCACCAGGCCCCGACCGGCGCCTTCCGGCGCTTCAACAGCAGCACGCGCGCCGCTTCTCCGGATCCGGCGAGAACAAAGGCAATGACGCCGCGCGCGCGGATCGGGAGTTCGGTCACTCCGCCGATTTCTTCGCGGGGGTGTCCGAGAGCGGATGCTCGAGCTTGCCGAGCATTTCCTTCGGCGCCACCTGCCAGAAGCGGTCACGTTCCAAGGCCCAGTCGCTGAGCAAGCGCGCCGCGAACTTGGATTGGGTCTCCTTGGCGTGCTCGGCGATCAGCGCCTTCAGGTGGTTCTCCCAGAAGGCCGAGTCGAGGCGCTGCCAGACGACGCTCTCGCCGTTGACGTGGGTCGCGAAATGGCCGGCCTCGTCATAGACGAAGGCCATGCCGCCCGACATGCCGGCGGCGAAGTTGTCGCCGACGCCGCCGAGGATCACCGCGGTGCCGCCGGTCATGTATTCGCAGCCGTTGGAGCCGCAGCCCTCGACCACCACCTCGGCGCCCGAGTTGCGCACGGCGAAGCGCTCGCCGGCCTGGCCGGCCGCGAACAGCTTCCCGGCGGTCGCGCCGTAGAGCACGGTGTTGCCGATGATGGTGTTCTGGTTGGTGACGAGCGGGCTCGAGGGCAGCGGGCGGACGACGATGGTGCCGCCCGAGAGGCCCTTGCCCACATAGTCGTTGGAATCGCCCAGCACTTCCAGCTTCAGCCCCTGCACCGCGAAGGCGCCCAGGGACTGTCCGGCGGAGCCCCTGAGGCGCACGGTGACATGGCCGGGCTTCAGCCCGAACATGCCGAACTTCTTGGTGATGTGCGACGAAAGCCTGGTGCCGATCGCGCGATAGGTGTTCCGGATGTTGTACTGGAGCTGCATCTTCTCGCCGGCGTCGAACAAGGGTGCGGCGTCCGTGATCATCTGCGCGTCCAGCGTGTCCGGCACCTCGTTGCGGCCTT
>DATKNM010000536.1:0-16299 GCA_035541335.1 Binatia bacterium | reverse complement strand
ACTGCGCCGTCAGGAGCAGGTGATAGTGCGGGCTGTCGGGCAGCATCCGCAGGATCGCCACGGCGAGAGCGCCGAGCGCCATCAGCGCCATCGCCAGGATCATCAGCCAGACGAAGACGACGACGCCGGGCGTCTGGTCCGCCTGCCACGGCCCGCCGTGCGATTCCATCCAGGCGAAGAAGCAGACGACGCCGAGGCCGGCGAGAGCGAAGACGATCGCCACCGCCTGCATCTTCCGGCTCGGCAGCACACGCAAGGGCAGGCGCATGGATGTTCCGTCAAGCGACATTGGCGGTACCGCGGAGACCGCGGGAGATAAGGTGTCGATTACGTCGTGTCATCGCGTCACCGTTCGATGGCGCCGGAGCGGAGCGGCTCCGATCGTACAAGGGATGTCCGAACGACGGGGATGCCCCGAAATCCCTGGGGCACCGTCGTATCCTCTCCCGCCCGTTCCGGATGCTCCACCGCGCGCGTCCGCAAGGCGTTCAGCCAGTCGGCGAGCCGGCCGGCGCTATGCGCATCGGCATCGGCCACGAAATCCGAGACGTTCAGGGCAAAATCCAATACCGGCAGACCCGAACTGCGAGTCACGCGCAGGAAGAATTCCGGACGGTCGCCGATGGCATAGACCGTGAAGCGCTGGATGGTGGGCCAGCGGAGACGCATCATCGTGATACCCGACCGATAGATCACAGCGTCCGCATCGATTTCGAGATAGTAGAGCGGGCTGTCCGGCCGCGACCAGATGGCGCCGCCGATGCCGGTGGATAATGCCACGACGATCAACGTGCCAGTCCAGACCGCGACGTATTGCTTCTCCGCTCCGGCCCACCACATCGCCAGCGGAACGACGCCAAGCGTCATCACGCCCGTTATCAGAGCGAATGCGGGCACCGAAGGCCGCCGATTCGGCAGGAGACGCATCGGCAATGTTGCACGCGTCAAGCCCAACGATTGCACCCGTCCGCTCACTTCCGGCTGTACCGATGCTTCACCCCGACCGGGAAGTAGTCCGGGTGGCCCATCGGATAGAGCGTCACCAGCGGGTGCTGGAACTCAGCGGGGACGTAGTTGGCGAACTCGCTGTTCAAGCGGCGGAGCTGGGCCAGGATGGCGGCGGCGACGGTCTCGCCGAATTCGGCGTCACCGCTCGCACCGGCGGCGAGCTCGACGGCGATGGTGAGCCGGGGCTTATCGGCCAGGCCTTCCTTCACCTCCATGACGAACTTGCCGGTGACGCGGCCCCGGACCTCGCGCTGCTCGAGGCCGAGGGAGATCGTCTCCGGGAAGACGTTGGCGCCGAAGAAGGAGACGGTGAAGTCGGTGCGGCCGAACACCCAGACGAAGGGCTGGCGGCGCGGCGGCGGACCACCGGTCTCCATCACCTCGGCGACCGGATCGGCGCCGAGATCGCGCAGCCGGGCGATCATCGCGTCGTAGGGCAGGATGCCGCCGCGATCGGCGATGTGATAGCGGATGAGGGGCACGCCGTTCCAGCCGGAGAAGGCGAGCGACCCACCCTTCCCTTCGACCTCCACGCATTCAAAGTAACGGGCCGCGGGGTCGTACTGGCAGAGGGTCGGCATGCGGGTATCGCCGAAGAGCGCGGTCGCCGCTTCCGGCCGGGCGGCGAGGAAGCGGCGGATCGCGATCGAGACGGGAGTCTCCTGGGCGAGCACACCGGCATCGGCGGTGCCGTAGATCGAGGCGGCGAAGCGCAGCGGCTCCCCTCCTCCCAATCGCTCGGCCACGAGATCGCGCCAGGTCTCGCTGAAGACCTCGCCCGCCATCACCAGCTTCACGTCGAAGCGCGACCAGTCGATTTTTTGCGCGCGGCCGGCATCGACCACCTCCTTCAGGAAGGGCGGATAGCCGAGCAGCACGGTCTGCTCGAATTGCGGGGCGAGGCGCTGCACCACGCGCAGGATCTCGTCGATCTTGTTGCCGGGCGTCGCGGTGACGATCGGGTAGCCCTTGGCCGAGAGGTGGCGCATGCAGGCGGCGGTGAACATGCCGCCGACCCAGGTGCCGAGGGCGAAGCACACGACGGCGAGAGTGCGCCGCTCATGGGCGCGGAAGGCGTCGCGGAACACTTGCTCGAAGCGGACGGCGACCGGGAGCTCGTCGGCCTGGGCGCGGGGCCAGAAGGTGGGCTCGCCGGTCGAACCCGAGGAGACGGCGAAGAAGTCGCAGCGCGTCAGCTTCCCACCCAAGACCAGCTCGTCCAGGGAGAAGCGCTTCACATAGTTCTTCTTGTCGAGCAGCGGCAGCTGCGCGAAGTCCGCGGAGCTCGCGACCCGCGCGGGATCGATCCTGTGCTCTTCGAGGAGCGCGCGATAGGCCGGCACGTCGCGGGAGACGGCGCGGAACAGGCGCAACGCCTCGGCGAAGCCGTCGCCCTCCGCGCCGGCCTGGAGCAGCGCGTCGAGCGGCGTCGCGATGAACCGGTCGGCCGCGTGCCGGAGGCCGAGACTCGCCGCGTCGTGCATGAGGTCACCCGTCAGGAAAGCTGGTGGCGGGGCATTCTACGCGGGAATTGCGTCAGGCGATGCAGCAAGTTCAGCGGTCCACCGTAGAGGCCGGCTTCCTGACAGCGGCGCGCACGGAGTCGACTCCGCGCTCAAGCTCGATCGGGGCGCGGAAGGCTTCCGGCGGCGGCGGAATATCGTCCGGCTCCAGCCGGTCCTGGCGCGCAAGCTGGCGCAGACTCTCCAGCCAGTTCGCCGCCTCGTCGGTGGAAAGCGCCATGGTGCCGGAAAGCCAGCCGCTGCCGAGATAGTCGGTGGCGCGGATGCGGAGGCCGGCGCCCGCGCGATAGGGCGGCAGGCCTTCCACGATCCAGTAGCGCTGCTCGTTGCCGCGGGAGCGCCAGAACGGCCGCACATAAGATTGGATCGGGTCGAGGTCCCTCCAGGAATAACGCCGGTCGTGCCAGAACGTGCGGTGGCTGATGCCCTGCCGGTCGACGATGAAATAGCGGAAGGGCGAGCCGCTGAAGAGATTGATCAGCGCCACGGTGAGCCAGCCCAAGGCGGCGAGGAACAGCAGGATCGAGAGGCCGAGGAACGGCAGGCCGCGCGCGTCGCCGTGCAGCCAGGCGCCGAAGCTGCCGACCTCATTGGTCGCTGCAGACTGCGGCAGGTAGTTGTTCAGCATGACCAGGCTGAAGCCGATGACGATGAGGGAGCCGACCACCTCGGCGATCTGGTTGCTGCGGCGGGGCAGGAACTTCAGCGGCAGGCGCATGCACTCACAGTCCGTGGAAGTGCTTGAACCAGTGGACGAAGCGCGGGACGCCTTCGGAGAGCGGGGTCTTCGGCGCAAAGCCGAATTCGCGCTTCGCCAGCGTGATGTCGGCATAGGTCTCGAGGAGATCGTCCTTCTTCATCGGCTCGTCCTCGATGATCGCCGGAATGCCCAGCGACTTCTCGATCTCGGCGATGAACTCGTGCAGGGAATTGCTGTGGTCGTTGCCGATGTTGACGACCTGGTGCGGGATGAAGGCCTCGCCGGCGGCGCCCTCCGGCCGGCGCAGCGGCTGGTCCAAGGCGGCGACGATGGCGTGGACCGCGTCGTCCACATAGGTGAAGTCGCGGCGGAAGTTGCCCTTGTTGTAGACCCGGATCGGCTTTCGCGCCGCGATCGCCTGGGTGAAGGTGTAATAGAACATGTCGGGCCGGCCCCAGGGCCCATAGACCGCGAACAGGCGGAGGCCGAACATCGGCACGTTGGTGATGTTGGCATAGGCGGCGGCCAGCAGCTCGTCGGCGCGTTTCGAGGCGGCGTAGATCGAACGCGGCTGGTTGGCCTGGTCGGTCTCGGCGAACGGCACCTTGCGGTTGCCGCCATAGACCGCGGACGAGCTGCCATAGACCACGTTCTTCAGGTGCTTCAGCTTGCGGCATTCCTCCAGCAGAACGAACATGCCGGAGATATTCGTGTTCAGGAACGCCTGGGGATTGGCGAGGCTGTGGCCGACGCCGACCTGCGCCGCCATGTGCACGATGCCCTCGAGCTCCGGATAGAGCGCGAAGACCGCGGCGGCGGCGGTCGGATCGCCGATGTCGAGATAGTGGAAGGTGAAGTTCGCGTCCTCCTCCAGCTCCGCGAGGCGCGCCTCCTTCAGCTCCAGGGAATAATAGGCATCCATGTTGTCGACGCCGATGACCCGGTCGCCGCGCTGCAGCAGGCGCTTTGCCACGTGCATCCCGAGGAAGCCGGCCGCGCCGGTGACGAGAACGGTCATGGGCCGAGGTTACAGCGGCAGCGCCGCGGGCGACAAGGGTAGCCCATTTCCGCGGGTGAACCCTGGACAAGACCGGCAGTTTCGCCGCATCGTGCGGCGGAACCGTGGGATCGGAGTGAAGCATGCCGCTGGCGGCGGTCACGCTGGACGACAAGTACGTGCTGGACCGGGGGCGGGTCTACCTGACGGGCACGCAGGCGCTGATCCGGCTTCCCATGATGCAACGGCGGCGCGATCAGGCGGCGGGGCTCAACACCGCCGGCTACATCACCGGCTATCGCGGCTCGCCCTTGGGCGGACTCGACACCGCGGCGACCCAGGCGCGGCGATTCCTGGAGGCGCATCACATCCGGTTCCAGCCGGGGGTCAACGAGGACCTGGCCGCGACGGCGGTCTGGGGCACGCAGCAGAACGACCTCTTCGGCGACGCGCTCTACGACGGCGTCTTCGCCATGTGGTACGGCAAGGGGCCGGGCGTCGACCGGAGCGGCGACGCGCTCCGCCACGGCAACCTCGCCGGCAGCTCGAAGCATGGCGGCGTGCTGGCGCTCGCCGGCGACGACCATACCTGCAAGTCCTCGACGACCGCGCATCAGAGCGAATATGCGCTGATGGACGTGAACATCCCGGTGCTCAATCCCTCCGGCGTGCAGGAGATCCTGGATTTCGGCCTGCACGGCTGGGCGATGTCGCGCTATTCCGGCGCCTGGGCCGGATTGAAGGTGACGGCGGAGACGACCGACGTCGCCGCCTCGGTCGATGTCGATCCCGCGCGCGTGCAGGTGAAGCTGCCGGCGGACTTCGCGATGCCGGCCGGCGGGCTCTCGATCCGCCTCCCCGCCTCGCCCCTTGCCGGGCCGCAGGCGCTGGAGCAGGAATTGCGCCTGCACAAGTTCAAGCTCGCGGCGGCGGTTGCGTATGCGCGGGCGAATGCGCTCGATCGCATTGTCAGCGACGGGCCGGGACGGCGGTTCGGCATCGTCACCTGCGGGAAGTCGTATCTCGACGTGATGCAGGCGCTGGAGGATCTCGGCCTCGACGAGAGCGAGCGGCGGCGGCTCGGGATCGCGCTCTACAAGGTCGGCCTCACCTGGCCGCTGGAGCCCCAGGGCGCGCGGCGCTTCGCCGAGGGGCTCGAGGAAGTGCTGGTGATCGAGGAGAAGCGGTCGCTGGTCGAGTTCCAGCTGAAGGACCAGCTCTATCATCTCTCGGATGCGAAGCGGCCGCGGGTCATCGGCAAGTACGACGAGAGCGGGCAGTGGATCCTGCCCTCTGCGGACGAGCTCTCGCCGGCCCTGATCGCGCGGGCGATCGTCGGGCGGCTTTCGAAGCTGCAGGCCATTCCGGAGATCGAGGCGCGGCTCTCGAAGATGGAGAGCCGCGAGGCGGCGGCGAAGAACGCGCAGCCGCCGATCCGCCGCATCGCCTATTTCTGCTCCGGCTGCCCGCACAACACCTCGACCAAGGTGCCGGAGGGGAGCACGGCCCTCGCCGGCATCGGCTGTCATTACATGTCGCTCTGGATGGACCGGCACACGGCGACCTTCACCCAGATGGGCGGCGAAGGCGGCACCTGGATCGGCCGCGCGCCGTTCTCGAAGACGAAGCATGTCTTCCAGAACATGGGCGACGGGACCTACTACCATTCAGGGTCGCTCGCGATCCGCGCCGCGGTCGCCGCGAACACCACCATCACCTTCAAGATCCTGTTCAACGACGCCGTCGCCATGACCGGCGGCCAGCCGATGGACGGGCCGCTCTCCCCGGCGATCATCGCCCGGCAGCTGGCGGCGGAAGGCGTGAAGCGCGTGATCGTCTTGAGCGAGGAGCCGGAGCGGCATGCCGAGGCGGAGTTCCCCGCGGGGACCGCGCTGCGGCATCGCGACGATCTCGACGACGCCCAGAAGGAGCTGCGCGAGATCGAGGGCGTCACGGCCCTGATCTTCGACCAGACCTGTGCGGCGGAGAAGCGGCGGCGGCGGAAGCGCGGGCTGATGGTCGATCCGCCCAAGCGGGTCTTCATCAACGAGGAGGTCTGCGAAGGCTGCGGCGATTGCGGCACGCAGTCGAACTGCCTCAGCGTGACCCCGGTCGAGACCGCCTTCGGCCGCAAGCGCGCCATCGACCAGTCGAGCTGCAACAAGGATTTCTCCTGCCTGAAGGGCTTCTGCCCGAGCTTCGTCACGGTCGAGGGCGGGCGCCTGCGCAAGCCGAAGGCCGCGACCGGCATTGAAGGAGATCTGCCGGAACCGAAGGCGGCGCCACTCGATCGGCCCTATGGGATTCTCGTGACCGGGATCGGCGGCACCGGCGTGGTGACGATCGGGCAGCTGCTCGGCATGGCGGCGCATCTCGAGGGCAAGAGCTGCACGGTAATGGACATGACCGGCCTCGCGCAGAAGGGCGGCGCGGTCTTGAGCCACGTGCGGATCGCCGACAGGCCGGAGCGGCTGCATGCGGTCCGGGTCGGCACCGGCGCCGCGGACCTGCTGCTCGGCTGCGACCTCGTCGTCTCGGCGAGCCTCGATGCCATCGGCCGCGCGGCGCCGAAGCGCACCACGGCGATCGTCAACGCCCAGGAGACCATCACCGGCGACTTCACCCGCGATCCCGACTGGAACTTCCCGTCCTCGAAGCTGCAGGCGATGATCTCGGATGCGGTCGGCGGCGCGGTCGAGTTCCCGGATGCGACCCGGCTCGCGACCGCGCTGATGGGCGACGCCATCGCCACCAACCCCTTCATGCTGGGCTATGCCTATCAGAAGGGATTGCTGCCGGTCTCCGGCGACGCGATCCAGCGGGCGATCGCATTGAACGGCGTCGCGGTCGAGTTCAACCAGCGCGCCTTCCGTTGGGGCCGCCTCGCCGCAATCGACCCCGCGGCGGTGGAGCGCGCGGCCAACCCGGCGCCGGCCAAGCTCTTGCCGAAGACGCTCGATGAAGTCGTCGCGCATCGCCGGGCGCATCTCGCCGCCTATCAGGATGAGGCCTATGCCGACCGCTACCTCGGGCTGGTCGCGCGGGCGCGGGAGGCGGAGAAGAGCCGCGCACCCGGCGCCGAGGGTTTCGCCCTCGCGGTCGCCAGGAACTACGCCAAGCTGCTCGCCTATAAGGACGAGTACGAGGTGGCGCGGCTCTACACCGACGGCACGTTCGCCCAGCGCCTCGCGGCGCGGTTCGAGGGCGACGTCAAGCTGAAGGTGCACCTGGCGCCGCCGCTCTGGGCGGCGCGCGAGGGCGGGACCGGTCATTTGCAGAAGCGCCCCTATGGCGGCTGGGTGATGGCCGCCTTCCGCCTGCTCGCGAGATTGAAGTTCCTCCGCGGCACCGCGCTCGATCCCTTCGGCCGCACCGCGGAGCGCAAGGAGGAGCGGCAGCTGATCGCCGAATACGAGGCTATGCTGACGGAGCTCGCCGCCGGGCTCTCCCCGGCCAATCACGCGGCGGCGGTGGCGCTCGCCCAACTTCCCGAGACGATCCGCGGCTTCGGCCACGTGAAGGCGGCAAATATTGCCGCCGTAGCGCAGCGCAAGGCGGAGCTCATCGCCGCCTTCCGCAATCCGCCGACGCAGAGTCGCGCGGCGCAGTAGCGAATCGGCGCGGCCCCGCATTCCGCGAGAATGCGCCGGCGCATCGTCGGTTTTCCCGGCGGAATGCCAGCCGCGTGATTTCGCACCGCCATTTTATTCAGCTTAACGTCTCGGTAACACCTGGAACAAAACGGGTGCGAACTTCGATGCAACCTGCGAATTTCGCGTGTCACAAGGCACTTAGCTCCTAAAAGAGTTGAATTCTTCGAGAGCTATGCAACAAGATCGCAACAACTGGGTCGGCTACACCCGGGAACCGGCGGCATCGCCGCCAGCAGCATTCATGGGGCCAATCAGTGGGCCCGGCCTCATGGGTAAACGTGGGAGGTTTACGAATGAAAGAAGTTCTTCGGAAGCTGGTGCTTCCGGCGGTGGCGGCGGCTGGCCTGATGGTCGGCGCCTTCACCGCGCAAGCCGAGACCGTTCTGCACCGAGGCAACGGCGCCGAACCTGAAACGCTCGATCCGGCGAAGGCGACCGGCGTGCCGGAAGCCAACATCCAATACGAGCTGTTCGAGGGGTTGACCACCTACTCGCCGAGCGGCGACATCGTGCCGGGCATGGCCGAGAAGTGGGAGATCAGCGACGACGGCATGACCTATACGTTCCACATCCGCGACGCCAAGTGGTCGAACGGCGATCCGGTGACGGCGAACGATTTCGTCTATTCGATGCGCCGCCTGGTCGATCCCGCCACCGCCTCCGACTACGCCTACATCATCGACGACGTCCAGAACGCCTCCGACATCCGCCAGGGGAACGAGAAGGACATCACCAAGCTCGGCGTGACCGCGGTCGATGACAAGACGCTGAAGATCACCCTCGCCCATCCGACCCCGTACTTCCTCGGCCTGCTGCGGCACAACAGCGTGCTGCCGGTGAACGAGAAGGTGGTGAAGGCGCATCCCGACGACTGGACCAAGCCGGGCAACCTGGTCGGCAACGGCGCCTACACGCTGCAGGAGTGGACGCCGCAGGCCTCGCTCACCATGGTGAAGAACCCGAGCTACTACAACGCCGACAAGGTCAAGATCGACAAGGTCATCTACTATCCGACCGAGGATCTCGGCGAGGAGTTCAAGCGGTTCCGCGCCGGCGAACTCGACGTCACGTACGACACTCCGTCCGACCAGATGAAGTACGTGATGAAGAACATGAAGGACCAGTTCCAGAACACGCCCTATCTCGGCACCTATTACTACGTGATCAACCTCACGAAGGAGCCCCTGGGCAAGCAGCGCGATCTGCGGGAAGCGCTGGCTCTGGCGGTCGATCGCGAGGCGCTGGTCTCCAAGATCACCCAGGCGGGCGAGATGCCGGCCTATTCCTGGGTGCCGCCGGGAATCCACGGCTGGGACCAGCAATACACCGACTTCAAGACCATGAGTAAGAAGGAGCGCATGGCCAAGGCGATCGCCCTCCTGACCAAGAACGGCTACACGCCCTTGAACCCGCTGAAGGTCGATATCCTCTACAACACCAGCGAGAACCACAAGAAGATCGCGGTGGCGATCCAGAGCATGTGGAAGGCGATCGGCGTCCAGGCGACGATCACCAACCAGGAATGGAAGGTCTATCTCGGCACCCGGCACGACAAGCAGTTCGAGGTGGCGCGCGCGGCCTGGATCGGCGACTACGAGGATCCGACCACCTTCCTGACCCTCTTCCTCAGCGACGCCGGCGACCAGAACGACGCCGGCTACAACAACCCGGACTACGACAAGCTGGTGAAGGACTCCGCCAAGGAGACCGATCCGGCGAAGCGCATGAAGATGCTCGAGCAGGCCGAGGATATCTTCCTCAAGGACCTGCCGATCATCCCTATCTACCACTACACCACCAAGCACATGGTCTCGCCCAAGCTGCAGGGCTGGGAGTTCAACGTCCTGGACTTCCACCTGACGCGGGACCTGTCGTTCAAGAGCTGATCCGCGCCTCCGGCGGCCTGTCTCCGCAAGGGGACGGGCCGCCGGACCGCCGGCCAGCGGACATAGCCCTGTGTTCCAATACTTCATGAAGCGCCTGGGCGGAGCGATCCCGACGCTTTTCATCATCATCACCGGATCCTTCTTCATGATCCGGACGGCGCCGGGCGGCCCGTTCGACACCGAGCGCGTGGTGCCACCCGACATCATGGCTAACCTCTTGAAGGCCTATCACCTCGACGAGCCGCTCTGGCGGCAGTACATGCGCTATCTCGTCGACCTCGCCCACGGCGACTTCGGGCCCTCGTTCAAGTACAAGGACTTCACCGTCGCGCAGTTGATCGCCCAGGGCTTCCCGACCTCGCTCACCCTCGGCACCATCGCCATGGTGGCGGCGCTGACCATCGGCCTCACCCTCGGCGTCTGGGCGGCCTTGCGCCAGAACAGCGTGGTCGATTACACGGCGACCGGCGTCTCCATGCTCGGCATCGCGGTTCCCAACTTCGTGGTGGCGCCCGCTTTGACCCTGGTCTTCGGCCTGATGCTGGGCTGGCTGCCGGTCGGCGGCTGGGGCAGCCCCGCCAATTACGTATTGCCGGTCATAGCGCTCTGCCTGCCGCAGATCGCGGCGATCGCGCGATTGACGCGCGCCAGCATGATCGAGGTGCTGGGCAGCAATTTCGTCCGCACCGCACGCGCCAAGGGCATGCCGGAACGCATCACGCTGACAAGACACGCGATCCGTGCGGCACTGCTGCCGGTCGTTTCCTATTTGGGGCCGGCGATCGCCCAGATCATCACCGGATCGGTGGTGGTGGAGCAGATCTTCAGCATTCCGGGGATCGGCCGCTATTTCGTGCAGTCGTCGCTGAACCGCGACTACACCATGGTCATGGGCGTCACGATCTTCTACGGCGCGCTGGTGATCTTCTGCAACCTGATCGCCGATCTGCTCTACGGCGTGCTCGACCCCAAGGTACGGTACGACTGATATGGCCGATGTGACGCTGCAGCCGGGCGCCGGCATAGTCGAGGTCAAGGGACGCAGCCTCTGGGCCGACGCCCGCCATCGCTTCATGAAGAACAAGGCCGCCGTGGCCGGCCTCGTGATCCTGGTGCTGGTCGCCATCGCCTGCTTCGGTGCGCCCTATCTCGGCCTCCGGAGCCAGGACGACATCAACTGGGACATGATCCAGTCGCCGCCGGACTTCGCCCAGGGCTATTTCTTCGGCACTGATTCCAACGGCCGCGACGTCTTCGTGCGCACGCTCTACGGCGGCCAGGTGAGCCTCACCGTCGGCATCGTCTCGACCCTGGTGAGCCTGGTGATCGGCACGATCTACGGCGCGACCGCGGGCTTCCTCGGCGGCCGCACCGACGGCGCCATGATGCGCGTCGTCGACATGCTCTATTCGATCCCCTTCATCTTCTTCGTGATCCTGCTGACCGTGTTCTTCGGCCGCAACTTCGTGCTGATCTACGTCGCAATCGGCGCCGTCAACTGGCTCGACATGGCGCGGATCGTCCGCGGCCAGACCTTGAGCATCAAGCGCAAGGAGTACATCGAGGCGGCCCACGCCAGCGGCGTCTCCAACTGGCGCATCATCACCCGGCACATCATCCCGAACTGCCTCGGCCCCGTGGTGGTGTACATGACCCTGACCGTGCCGGTGGTGATCCTGACCGAGAGCTTCATCAGCTTCCTCGGCATGGGCGTCCAGGAGCCGCAATCCTCCTGGGGCACGCTGGTCGCCGAGGGCGCCGACAACCTGGAGATCGCGCCCTGGCAGGTGTTCGGCCCCGGCGCGGTGCTGGCGGTCACCCTGCTCGCCCTCAATTTCGTCGGCGACGGCCTGCGCGACGCGCTCGATCCGAAGGATCGCTGACGGGACATGACGAAGGTTCTCGAAGTCAGCGACCTCCGGACCACCTTCACGACGCCGGAGGGCGAGGTGAAGGCGGTGGGCGGAGTCGAGTTCACCATCAACCAGGGCGAGGTCCTGGGCGTGGTCGGCGAATCCGGCTCGGGAAAGAGCCAGATCTTCATGTCGATCATGGGCCTCCTGGCGCGGAACGGCCACGCCAAGGGCAGCGTCAAGTTCAAGGGCGACGAGATCCTCGGGCTCGACGTCAAGGCGCTCAACAAGGTGCGCGGCGTCCGGATGTCGATGATCTTCCAGGACCCGATGACCTCGCTCAATCCCTACCTCTCGGTCCGCCGCCAGATGACCGAGGTGCTGGTCCTGCACAAGGGAATGTCGGAATCCGAGGCGGCGAAGAACGCGGTCGAGATGCTGGAGCGGGTGCAGATCCCGGAAGCCAAGCAGCGGCTCAACATGTATCCGCACGAATTCTCCGGCGGCATGCGCCAGCGGGTGATGATCGCCATGGCGCTGCTCTGCGGGCCGGAGCTGCTGATCGCCGACGAGCCGACGACCGCCCTCGACGTGACGGTCCAGGCGCAGATCCTCGAGCTCCTGGTCGGGCTGCAGCGCGACGTCGGCATGGCGATCGCGCTCATCACCCACGACCTCGGCGTCATCGCGCGCCTGGCCGACCGCGTCATGGTGATGTATGCCGGCAACATCGTGGAGAAGGGCTCGGTTCGCGACCTCTTCAAGGATCCGCAGCATCCCTATACCGAGGGCCTGCTGGAATCGATGCCACGCCTGAACGAGACCGAGGCGACGCGGCTCCAGACCATCGGCGGCCAGCCGCCGAACCTGCAGAACCTGCCGAGCGGCTGCTCGTTCCGCGACCGCTGCCGCTATGCGTTCGAGCGCTGCGTCACCGAGCGCCCGCTGCTGACCGCCTTTGCCGAAGGGAGGAGCAAGGCATGCCACCTGCCCAGCCTATGACCTCCCAGTCCATGAGCACCGGGCCGAGCCCGGCCATGAAAGGCGCGCCGCTGCTGACGGTGCAGGACCTCAAGGTCTATTTCGAGATCGGCGGCAACCGCCTGACCGGCAAGGCGCCGGGCCTGGTGAAGGCGGTGGACGGCGTCTCCTTCGAGCTCCGCGCCGGCGAGACCCTGGGCCTGGTGGGCGAATCCGGCTGCGGCAAGTCCACCCTCGGCCGCGCCGTGCTGCGCCTCCTGCCGATCCGTTCCGGCCGCGTGGTCTGGCTCGGCACCGACCTCGCCAAGCTCGACCATAAGCGCATGCGCGCCGTGCGTCGCGACATGCAGATCATCTTCCAGGACCCGCTGGCGAGCCTCAATCCGCGCATGACGGTGGGCGAGATCATCGCCGAGCCGCTGCAGACCTTCCAGCCCAATCTCGGCCGCGACGCAATCCGCGACCGCGTCAAGGCGATGATGGCCAAGGTCGGACTGCTGCCGAACCAGCTCAATCGCTATCCCCACGAATTCTCCGGTGGACAGTGCCAGCGCATCGGCATCGCCCGCGCCATGATCAACGAGCCGAAGCTGATCGTCTGCGATGAGCCGGTCTCAGCGCTCGACGTCTCGATCCAGGCGCAGATCGTCAACCTGCTGATGGACCTGCAGCGCGAGATGGGGATGTCGCTGATCTTCATCTCCCACAACCTCGCCGTGGTGAAGCACATCAGCCATCGCGTGATGGTGCTCTATCTCGGCAAGATCATGGAGATCGCCGACCGCAACTCGCTCTACACCGAGCCGCTGCATCCCTATACCCAGGCATTGAACTCCGCGGTGCCGCTGCCCGATCCCGACGAGGAGCGCCAGCGTTCCCGCATCGTGCTCAGGGGCGACCTGCCCTCGCCGTTGAATCCGCCCTCCGGCTGCCCGTTCCGCACCCGTTGCCCGCGGGCGACCGAGATCTGCGCACAAGTCATGCCCGACCTGCTGCCCGCGAAGCCAGGTCACCTTGTCGCCTGCCACCACGCCGACTATCCTCGCGGCAACTAGAAGCGATCGAACGGCCTTCCCGAACGATCGAAGCGTTGGGGGGACGGCGTTTCCATCATGTCGAGCGAGGCCGTGCTTCCCGTCCGCAAGCGCGGAACGCGACTCTGGGCGGCGGCGGCCCTGGTCGTCGGCATCTTCGTCTTCTCCCTCCAGGACGTGATCCTGAAAGGCGTCAGCGGCACCTATCCGCTGACCGAGGCCATGACCTGCCGCGCTTCGGCGGCGGCGCTGATCCTGCTGGTCGCTGTGATCAGGCGCGAAGGGCTCGCCAAGCTGTTGTCGGCGCGCTGGGCGACACTGGCGTTCCGCGGCTCGATCATGATGGTGGCCTACGGCACCTACTACCTCGCCTTTCCGGTGATGAAGCTGGCCGAAGTCGTGACGCTGTTCTTCACCGCGCCGATCTTCATCACCGCCCTCGCCCACCCGCTGCTCGGCGAGCGGGTGTCGCTCAGCCACTGGCTGGCGATCCTAATCGGCTTCGGCGGGGTGATCGTCGCCTATTGGCCGACCCTCGGCTTCAGTCAGATGGGCGCCGCCGGCGGTTACAGCTGGACGCTGCTGCTGCCGGTGATCGCAGCCTTCACCTATGCGCTGCCGCAGCTGATGGCGCGCCGGCTCGGCCCGGTCGCGTCCGCCGCGGTGATGGGCTTCTATCAGAACTTTATGTACCTGGTCTGGTCACTGATCCTGGCCGTCGTCTTCGCGCTCGGCAGCTTCGTGCATCCCGACACCAATCCGGCGCTCGCCTTCCTGATGCGGCCCTGGGTGTTCGGCAACTGGGAGGACATCGCGCTCCTCATCGCCTGCGGTCCGATCTCGGCCGTCGGCACCGTGCTCCTGAGCCAGGCCTATCGCATGGCCGAGGCGAACTTCGTCGCCGCCTTCGAATACTCCGCTTTGGTCTGGGCCGCGAGCTGGGGCTTCCTGTTCTGGGGCGAGGTGCCCGATCTCTACATGCTGGCCGGCGCGGCGCTGATCATCGGCGCGGGAATCTACATGCTGATGGTGCGGCGGGAGGGCGTGGTGTAGCTCTACGTTCAGGGAGAGAATTTCGCATCAGCAGCCGGTCTTTCGCGACGCATCACGGCTGGCGAGCGCCCAAGCCTGAGCCAGCGCTCGGCCTACTCCGCCGCTCTGTCGAACTGCAGCGCTGCCAATCGCGCATAGAGGCCGCCCTGCCCGCTGAGCTCCGCGTGGGTGCCGATGGCGTCGACCTTGCCGTGGTCGAGCACCAGGATGCGGTCGCATTTGAGGACCGTGGCGAGGCGATGGGCGATGACGATGGTGGTGCGGTCCTGCATGATCTCGTCGAGGGCGATCTGCACCACGCGCTCGCTCTCGGCGTCGAGCGCGCTGGTCGCCTCGTCGAGCAGCAGCAGGGCCGGGTTGCGCAGGATCGCCCGCGCGATGGCGATGCGCTGGCGCTGGCCGCCGGAGAGTCGGACGCCGCGCTCGCCGAGGAAGGTATCGTAGCCCTGGGGCAGGCGATCCAGGAACTCGTCGGCATGGGCAGCGCGGGCGGCTTCGCGGATCTCCACCTCCGTCGCCTCGGGCCGGCCGTAGCGGATGTTCTCGAGCGCGCTCGTCGAGAAGATCACCGGGTCCTGGGCGACGAGGCCGATCCGCCGCCTGAGTTCCTCGGGCGCCAGGTCCCGGAGATCGATGCCATCGAACGTCACCCGCCCAACGTCGGGATCGTAGAAGCGCAGCAGGAGCTGGAACACGGTGGACTTGCCGGCGCCTGAGGGGCCGACGATCGCCAGCTTCTCGCCGGGCCTGACGATGAGGCTGAAGGCGTCGAGCGCAGCGGTCTCGGGACGCGAGGGATAGCGGAAGGTGACATTCTCGAAGGCGACCGCGCCGCGGGCCGGCAAGGGCAACGGCTTCGGATGCGCCGGCGCGAAGACGGTGGGCTTGGTGGCCAACAGCTCCAGGATGCGCTCCATGGCGCCGGCGGCGCGCTGCAGGTCGGCCATCACCTCGCTCACGGCACCGACCGAGCCCGCGACCACGATGGCGTAGAACACGAACTGGGTGAGCGCGCCGCCGGAGAGGCGCGCGCCGACGACGTCATGGCCGCCGATCCAGAGGACGAAGCTGATAGCGCCGAGCACGAGGCCAATCGCGATGAAGGTCAGGACGGCGCGGGCGCGGATCCGCTGCATCGCCGTTCCGAAAGCCTGCTCGACCCGATGCTTGAACATGCGGCGGTCGAGATCCTCGTGGGAATAGGCCTGCACGGCGCGGATGCCGTAGAGCGATTCCGCGGCGTCGGCCGAAATTTCGCCGATCTTGTCCTGCGAAAGGCGCGAGAGATGGCGCACCCGGCGCGCGAAGCCGACGATCGGCACCACCACGATCGCCATGGCGACGACGGTGAGGCCGGTCAGCTTCGGGCTGGTGATCAGGAGGCCGAACATGCCGCCGATCAGCAGGATCGTGTTGCGCAAGGCGACGGAGACCGAGGAGCCGATCACGGTCTGGATCAGCGTCGTATCAGTGGTGAGGCGCGAGATCACCTCTCCGGTGCGCGTCACCTCGAAGAAGCCGGGCGAGAGGCCGATGATATGGTCGAAGACGGCCTTCCGCATGTCGGCGACCACGCGCTCGCCGATCCAGGAGACGAGGTAGAAGCGCGCG
>DATKNM010000535.1:0-2437 GCA_035541335.1 Binatia bacterium | reverse complement strand
GAGGTCCTCGTTGACGGCCGGCTTCGCCACGATGTCATGGGCGTCGAGGAACTTCTTCGCCCGGCCGAGCGCGCTGTCATAGCCGCCGAGGGGAGAGCCGCGGTAACCGGAGACGAAGCCCGCCGTATTCAGCCCGGCCGCGCGGTCCCGCCGGATCTGCACCATGGGCAGGCGCACCAGCGCCTGGATACCGCTCATCAGCACCCGGCCGGAGGTCCTGGTGTAGACATCGCTGAGGGATACGTCGGAACGAATATTCGCGGGCATGGGGGGCGTGGGCATCGGGCCGAGATTCATCTGTGCGCCTCGAGTCGCAAGCCTGCCGGGTTCTTCGCTCCAATCTAGTGATGGAGGCCGGGAAGGTCCTTGCGTATTGCATCAACCCGCCCGACGCTTTGTTGTTTCTCCGCCGGTGCTGTCGGAAACTTTCATCATTTGCTGCGGCGCAGCGTGACCTTTGCGCGGGCCCTGGCTAGGATGCGCCGATCCGAGGGGTGAGGGTCCATGGCGCAAATCGACAGCAGTCTCGACCGGCGATCGGACGCCTATCGCCAGAACCACGCCGCACTTTCGGATTCGGTGGCCGAGCTGAAGCGCAACGTCGATAAGGTCGCGGAAGGCGGGGGTGCCGCGGCCCGGGAGCGGCACCTGAAACGCGGCAAGCTGCTGCCGCGCGACCGGGTGCGGACCCTGATCGACGCCGGCTCGCCCTTCCTGGAGCTTTCGCAGCTCGCCGCTTTCGGCATGTATGAGGACGAGGTGCCCTGCGCCGGCATGATCACCGGCATCGGCCGGGTTTCGGGCCGCGAATGCCTGATCCTCGCCCATGACGCCACGGTGAAGGGCGGCACCTACTACCCGATGACGGTGAAGAAGCATCTGCGCGCCCAGGCGATCGCGGCGGCCAACCACCTGCCCTGCATCTATCTGGTGGATTCCGGGGGCGCCAACCTGCCGAACCAGGACGAGGTCTTTCCCGATCGCGAGCATTTCGGTCGCATCTTCTATAACCAGGCGCAGATGTCCGCCGCCGGCATCCCGCAGATCGCCGTGGTGATGGGCAGCTGCACGGCGGGCGGCGCCTATGTGCCGGCGATGTCCGACCAGACCATCATGGTGCGGAACCAGGCGACCATCTTCCTCGCCGGTCCGCCTCTAGTGAAGGCCGCAACCGGCGAGGTGGTGAGCGCCGAGGAGCTCGGCGGCGCCGAGGTCCACACCCGAATCTCCGGCGTCGCCGACTACATGGCCGAGAACGACGCGCAAGCTTTGGGTCAGGCGCGCAGCATCGTCGCCAATCTCAACCGCGCGAAGACGCATGGATTGGAACTCAGGGAACCCTGCGCGCCGCTCTACGACCCCGCCGAGATCTACGGCATCGTCTCCGCCGATCCCCGGAAGCCCTATGACGTCCGCGAGATCATCGCCAGGATCGTCGATGCCTCCGAGTTCGACGAGTTCAAGCCGCTCTACGGGCCGACGCTCGTCACCGGCTTCGCGCATATCTGGGGCTATCCGGTCGGCATCGTCGCCAACAACGGCGTGCTGTTCTCGGAATCGTCCCTGAAAGGCGCGCATTTCATCGAGCTCTGCAGCCAGCGCGGCATCCCGCTGGTCTTCCTGCAGAACATCACCGGCTTCATGGTGGGCCGGAAATACGAGAGCGGCGGCATCGCCAAGGACGGCGCGAAGATGGTGACGGCCGTCTCCTGCGCCGCCGTGCCGAAGTTCACCGTCATCATCGGCAACAGCTTCGGCGCCGGCAATTACGGCATGTGCGGCCGCGCCTACGATCCCCGCTTCCTCTGGATGTGGCCCAATGCGCGGATCGCCGTCATGGGCGGCGAGCAGGCGGCCAACGTGCTCGCCCAGGTGAAGCGCGACGGCATCGAGGCCAAGGGCGGGAAATGGTCGACGGAAGAGGAGAACGCGTTCAAGGCGCCGATCGCCGCGCAGTATGAGAAGCAGAGCGACGCCTATTACGCGACCGCGCGGCTCTGGGACGATGGCCTGATCGATCCGGCGGAGACCCGCAACGTGCTCGGCTTGGCGCTCTCCGCCGCGCTCAACGCGCCAGCAGAGGAGACACGCTTCGGCGTGTTCCGCATGTGAGTCTGGTCGTCGAATCCGCGAGCGGCGTCGCGACGCTGACCCTCGATCGGCCGGAGGTGCACAACGCCTTCGACGAAACCCTGATCGCACGCCTGACCGACGCCTTCACCGCCGCGGCCGATGATGGGGGCATCCGCGCGATCGTGCTCCGGGCCAACGGCAAGAGCTTTTCCGCCGGCGCCGATTTGAACTGGATGAAGCGCATGGCCGGCTTCTCCGAGGCGGAGAACCTGGCCGACGCTTTCACCGCCGCCGCCGGCGATGCCGGCGTCCGCGCCGTCGTGCTCAGGGCCAACGGCAAGAGCTTTTCCGCCGGCGCCGATTT
>DATKNM010000534.1:0-7375 GCA_035541335.1 Binatia bacterium | reverse complement strand
GGTTCTTCACCGGCGCGGACAGCGCATAGGAGCGCTCCGCGTGATAGACCGAGCTCTCGCCGCCGGTGATGCTCGAATAGAGCGTGAAGTGCGTCACCTCGAACGGGTCGGAGCGAAAGAGATTATGCCCGGCGAGGTACTGTTGCAGTTTTGCGACCGGGGGATCTTTCGGCCAGGTCAGCGTGACATGCGGCGTGTACTTCTGCCCGTCGGGCGGAAGACCCGCGCGCACCACCGCGGACTCTATCTTGTCGTGCAGATGCTGCAGCGCCGGTTCTTTATCGACGCCGGCCCAGACCGCCTTCACCCGGTTGCCGCTGGCGAAGTGGCCGACTCCGGCTAAGCGAAGCTGGAAACCCGGTGCGCGGATGCTCGCGAGCGCCGCATCAACATAGTTAATGTCGCGGCCATCCACTTCGCCGAGGAACCTCAAGGTAATGTGATAGTTCTCAGGCGGAACCCAGCGCGCGCCCGGAAGACCGCCGCAGAGCAGGCGCAACTGCCAGCGCACATTATCGGGCAGGCTCAGAGCAACAAAACAACGCATATGGGAATGTTCGCTCGGGTAATCGCGCTCACGGTCACACCATCATACAATATATGGGCGACCGCTCGTCACGCGTCCTTCGTTGCCGCGGTAGTACGTAAGCGGAGCGACATTGGATAACAACTCGACATAGTGCACAAGCTCACAACCAACTGGGTGGAATTCGGGCGGAAATATATTGCTCGCTCCGATTACCCGGCACATAGTTAAGCTGCAGTTAACTCGGGGAACAGAGCTTAACCAATTTGGTTATAAGACGGCTGGCGCGGGTCGAGTTCAGTCGCCCAATTCTCGGCGATCGCGCGCCACCGGCGTTCCGCGACCATGTTCTGCGAAGCAGGGTTCCGCGAGTCAGGCTTTCGCCATAGAGGTGCGCCGCAATGGACTTCAACGCAATGCTGCAATCGGTCTTGTCGTGGTTCCAGCACGTCGCTGATCAGACTGGTCTCTGGCTGAGCGGGGTGTTCGCCTGGCTGGGCGGCATCTTCGACAGCTGGCGCGCGCAGCCGAACGTTGCGATCTCCTCTGCGATCGCGGCGCTCGCCGTCGTGATCGCCCTCGCCAGCTTCAGCCAGACTCGCCTCGTGCGGAAGCGGCTCGAGAACGTGAAGAGCGATTTCTTCGCCGCCTTCCGTCCGAAGTTCATCGTGCGGGACGTCTATGCCCCGCACTTCAATCCCGGCGAGCCGATCGAGGTCCGCTACACGGTCTGCAACGTCGGCGGCTCGCCGGCGAAGATCGTGGAAAGCTCGATTGCGGTCGAGGTGCTGCGCGCGAGCGGCCTCGCTCTGGTCCCCCAGTGCAATGGCCGTAATCCGGTCGGCGAGATCGTGCTCAATCCGGGCGAGGCGCACAGCCTCGGCTTCCGCTCCGCCGAAGTCACCTGGGAGAAGAACTTCATCCGCGCGGGCTCGGCCAATGCGCCGAAGCTGGTCTTCGCGGGTCAACTCGGCTACGAGGACGCCCGCGGCGTCCGCCGCCGCACCTCGTTCTGCCGCAGCTTCGACGTGAAGCGTGAGCGCTTCTATCCCATGGGCGACCCCGAGCTCGAATACGCCGACTGACGCGGCGCCGCGGCACTTCATCCATAAGATTCGTACTCTCCGATCCCCCTCCCCCGAGACCGGGGGAGGGCGGGGGCGGGGGTTGATGCAGCCGTGATGCCGGTGGCCTTTGCGCGGCGGAAGAGCCGGTACCGTCTGTCACCAACGCGCACCGCTCAATAAAACAGCGTCAGCACCCCGGTATGCCCATAGAGGCGCTGGTGGCTGATCTCGCCGTTGGCGAAGAAGCCGACGAGGGGGAAGTCGCCGAGATGCGCGGCGATCCGCCGGCTCTCCGCCCCGGGCCCGAACAGGTTCGGGCCGCGGGAGACGCAGGAGACATAGACGCCGCCGCGAACCGGACGCGCGGGATCGGCGGCGACCCGCATCTTCAGCCGCTTCAGCATGCGGTCGAGATCGGCCTCGGCGCTCGCCTTGTCGCGCCGGGTGAACATGATGGGATCGCCCGGCTCGACCAGGTCGCCGATGGCGATCCAGCCCTTGCCGGGATCGATGCCGACCAGGTTGCGCACGAGATAGTCCCCGGTGTCGGAGCCCGTGACCGGCAGTGCCGCGAAGATATAACCCGCCGCGCGATTCAGATTCCGCGCGAGCACCTCGCCGATCTCCTCCTTGAAGACGTCGAGTGCCGGACGGTCGTCGATCGCCTTCAGGATGTTGTGCTCGCATTCAGTGATGCGATGTGCGGGGCCGATCGGCGAGCAGCCTTGGCTCAAGCCCGTGGCGAGGCCGATCCCCCCGCCGAACATCACGCCGGCGGCGCCACCCTCGGCCACGCGCTCCGCCGCCAGCGGATAGCTGGCGCGTGACGAGGCGAGCCCTCCGACCAGATAGAGCCCGCTCGATTCCGCAAGCGATTCCAGCATCGCTGGCAGGTGATGGCTGCGCGGGTCGGCGTGCACCAGGCCGAGCTGGGCGCCATGGCTCTCGATCCAGCGCCCGTGCTGCTTCCTGAAGGCGTCGGTGCCGATCTCCTGCTGCTCGAACAGCCGGAACGCGTCCGCCGGCAGCTCGGCCAGCATCAGCGCCAGCGCCGGCCGGTCGAAATATTCGCTCGCGTTGCTGCCGTCATGGCCGATGATGCCGATGCCCGTCGTGCCGACCCAGGCGGCGATGCCGGTCATCAATTTCAGCTGGTCGACGATCTCGCCGAGATGATTGGCGAGATGGTCGGTCACATAGACGAATCCCAATGTGGCATCGCCCTTCGGCGCATCAGCGAGTGCAGCCAGGCAGCGCCGAGTCAGGTCCGCCCAATGTGCCGACTCTCCGTCGCCCGCACCCGCATGTGCCACGCGAAACGGTGCGCCCTTCATCATCGGGGTCACGCCGGCCCGAGCAGCTTCAGCAGCTCCGGCATGATGCGCTGGACGATCAGCGCGGCGCCGGCCTCGGTTGGGTGCAAGCCGTCGCCCTGCAGCAGCGATCGGTCCGCGGTGCCGTCCTCATGGACGATGCCGTCCATGAAGAAGGGATAGAAGGCGACGCCTTCCCGCTGCGCGAGGTCGGGATAGATCGCATCGAACTTCTGCACATAATCGGCGCCCAGGTTGCGCTGCGCCTTCATCCCGCAGAGCAGGACCTTGGCGCCCGCCGCCTTGGCCTTGTCGATGATGCCCGTCAGGTTGGCCCGGGTCGTCGCAGGGTCGACCCCGCGCAGCATGTCGTTGGCGCCGAGCTCCAGGATGACCACCTGCGGCTTGTCCGCCAGCGCCCAATCGGTCCGCGTGAGGCCGCCCGCCGAGGTGTCGCCGCTGACCCCGCCATTGATTACCGTCACCGGACGGCCCATCTTGCGGAAGGCGGTCTGCAGCTGGTCGGCGAAGCCTTCGCCCTGCTTTAGCCCATATCCGGCCGTCAGGCTGTCACCGAGCGCGAGCACGGTGATGGGGTCCTCAGCCTGGGCCGGGTGGGAGAAGGCGGCGCAGGCGATCAGCAACCCCACCGCAAAATCTCGCCGTGTGAGAGCGCGCAACATCGGGATCGACGACCTCGGCATGATCGACATTTCGGATCTCCGCCTCACCCTGTCAAGCGACGCCGGCGCGGTCAATATCCTGAACGGCATCGACCTCAAGGTGGCGGCGAAGGAGTCCCTCGGCATCGTCGGCCCTTCCGGCTCCGGCAAGACCAGCCTGATGCTGCTGATCGCCGGCCTGGAGCAGGCCAGCAGCGGCAGCATCCGCCTCGGCGAGGGCGCCGAGGAGGTGACGCGGATGAGCGAGGATGCACTGGCGCTCTACCGCCGCCGTCATATCGGCATCGTGTTCCAGGCCTTCCATCTCATCCCCACCATGACCGCGCTCGAGAACGTGGCGACGCCGCTGGAGCTCGCCGGCGAGAAGCGCGCCTTCGCGATCGCTGCCGCGGCCCTCGAAGAGGTCGGCCTCGGCCATCGCCTGAAGCACTATCCGAGCCAGCTCTCCGGCGGTGAGCAGCAGCGCGTCGCCCTGGCCCGCGCGGTGGCGCCCGAGCCCGACATCCTTCTCGCCGACGAGCCCACCGGCAATCTCGACACCGATACCGGCCAGGTGGTGATCGAGCTCTTGTTCGGCCTGCAGCGGCGGCGCGGCGCGACGCTTCTGCTGATCACCCACGATCCCGCGCTGGCGCGGCGCTGCGACCGCATCATCCATCTGGCCGACGGCCGCATCGTGCAGCAGGAAGTGACGCGCCCCCAGATCTCGAACCCGCAGGCTGCAGCGAAATGAACGCGGCGCTCTTCCGCATCGCGCTCCGCGAGATGCGCGGCGGCCGCACCGGCGGGCGGATCAGGGGCTTCCGCATCTTCCTGCTCTGTCTCATGCTCGGCGTCGCCATCGTCGCCGGGGTGGGTTCCATCGCGGCCGCGATCGATGCCGGCCTCGCCGCCGACGGCAAGCGCATCCTCGGCGGCGACTACGAATTCCGCATGACCTATGCGCCGGCGACCCAGGACCAGGCCAACGCCATGAAGCTCGGCGCCCAGCTCTCGCACACCGTCGAGATGCGGGCCATGGCGAGAGCGGCCGATGCCTCGACTCTGGTCGAGCTGAAGGCGGTCGACCTCATCTATCCTCTGTTCGGCAAGATGGCGCTCGATCCTGACCTGCCGCTCGCCGCAGCCCTGAAGAAGGACGACCAGGGCCGCTACGGCGCGGTCGCGGAGCCGGCGCTGCTGCAGCGGCTCGGCCTCAAGGTCGGGGACCTCGTCGGCCTCGGCGACGCGACACTCCAGATCCGCGCCGCGATCGTCAACGAGCCCGACCGCGGCTCCCAGGTGTTCAACCTCGGACCCCGGCTGATGATCTCGAACGCGGCGCTGCCGGCGACCAACCTCGTGCAGCCGGGGAGTCTCGTCTATCACGTCTATCGCGCGAAGCTGGAGCCGGCGATCTCCGGCCCGCGCTGGCTCGACCGTATCCAGCAGCAATTCCCCGATGCCGGCTGGCGCGTGCGCGGGGTCGAGGATGCGGCGCAGGGGGTGAAGAACTTCATCGACCGCACGCGCATGTTTCTCAACCTGGTCGGCCTCTCGGCGCTGCTGATCGGGGGCCTCGGCATCGGCAATGCGGTCCGGGTCTATCTCGAGAACCGCGCCCAGTCGCTGGCGATCCTGAAGAGCCTCGGCGCCACCGGCGGCTTCATCCTGGCGCTGCACCTCATCCTGATCGCGCGGATGGCGGTGATCGGCATCGCGCTCGGCCTCATCCTCGGCGCGGCGACGCCCTATGCCGCGCAAGGGGCGCTGGCGCGCTTCGATCTCCATCTTCTCCCGGCGCTCTATCCCGCGCCGCTGCTGCTGGCGGCGGGCTTCGGAGTCCTGACCACGCTCGCCTTCTCTCTGCCGCCGCTCCTACAGGCGATGCGCGTGCGCCCGGCCCAGCTCTTCCGCGCCGTCGCGACCGAGCTCGACGAGACGCGGCGGCGCGATCTTATCCCGATCGTGCTCGCGGCACTGGCCTTGGCGGCTTTGGCGATCCTCTCCGCCGGCGCACTCAGTCTCTCGCTCGGTTTCATCGGCGCCGTCCTGGTGGCGCTCGCTCTGTTCCAGCTCCTGGCGGCGGGGCTCCGGCGCCTCGCGCGTCGGGGGCGGGAAAAGGCGGCGAGCCGCGCCTTGCGCTTCGCCCTCGCCGCCATCGGCCGGCCGCGGGCGCCCACTGCCAGCATCGTGCTCTCGCTCGGCCTCGGCCTGACCGTGCTGGTCGCGGTGATGCTGATCCAGGGCAGCCTGGTCGCGGAGATGGAGCAGACGCTGCCCGCCCGCGCACCCAGCTTCTATTTCCTCGACATCCAGCCCAATGAGATCGCCGATTTCGACCGCGCGCTTTCCAGCTTCCCCACCGCGGAGGGCCTCGAGCGCGTGCCGATGCTGCGCGGGCGCATCGTCAAGATGAACGGCGTGCCGGTGGAGCAGATCAAGGCGCCGGCCGATCACGGCTGGGTGCTGAAGGGCGACCGCGGCATTACCTGGTCCGCGGCGCCGCCCAAGGGCTCGCGCCTCGTCGCCGGCACATGGTGGGCGGCGGACTATCAAGGCCCGCCGCTGATCTCCCTCGACGCCGAAACCGCGCAAGCCTTCGGCCTCAAGATCGGCGATCCCCTGACGATCAACCTGCTCGGCCGCGAGATCACCGGCACCATCGCCAACCTGCGCGAGATCGACTGGTCCAGCCTATCCATCAACTTCGTGATGGTGTTCTCGCCGGGCCTGATCTCGGGCGCGCCGCAGACCGACATCGCCACCCTCCACGTGGCGCCGGAACAGGAAGGTCCGCTGCTGGCGCTGCTCGCAAAGCAGTTCCCGAACGTCTCCGCCGTCCGCGTGCGCGACGCCATCGCCTCCGCCGCCGAGATCCTGCGTTCGGTCGGCGCCGCCGTGCGCCTCACCGCCGGCGTGGCGCTCCTGGCCGGCGTGCTGGTCCTCGCCGGCGCCATGGCCGCGGGCCAGCAGCGGCGGATCTACGAATCCGTGCTGCTGAAGATGCTGGGCGGCCGCCGCCGTGACATCGCCGTGAGTTTCCTCTGGGAATTTGCCCTGCTGGCGCTCTCCGCCGCAGCGATTGCGTTGGTCATCGGCAGCCTCGGCGCCTGGCTCTTCCTCGACCGGGTGATGGAGACGAAGTTCGTCTTCTCCGCCGAAGCCGCCTTCGGCGCCGTAGCACTCAGTCTCGCTTTGGCGCTGGTCATCGGCTTCGCCGCCTCCTGGCGCGCCCTGGGCGCCAAGGCCGCGCCCTTTCTCCGGAACGAGTAGGCAATTCTACTGCGCCGCCGAGACCGTCTCGTCGCTGCGCGTGTCCGCGGCCGGCGCCGGATGGAACTCCGCCTCGCGCTCCTGCAGCACCTGCATCAGCGTGTCGCGGATCGCCTTCAGCCGCGCCTCGCTCTCGACCTTGAGGCCGAACTGGTCCTTCACATAGAAGACGTCCACCACCCGGTGGCCGAAGGTCGAGATCTTCGCGGTCGAGATCTGCAGGTTCTGCGCGGTCAAGGCCCGGGTCAGGAAGTGCATCAGGCCGCGGCGGTCGCGCCCCGTCACCTCGACCAGCGTATGCGTGGCGCTCGCCTTGTTGTCGATGAGCACGCGCGGCACCACCGGGAAGCTGCGGACCGCGGGATTGCCGGGCTTGATGCCCACGAGCTCGGCCAGGGTCTTGGTCGGATTGTCGATCACGCGCTCGATGGTGGCGGCGAGGCGGGCGAGGCGCGCCGGGCTGTCGAAGGGGCCGCCGCTGGAATCCTGCACGGTGAAGGAATCGAGCGCCATGCCGTTCTTCAGGGTGAA
>DATKNM010000533.1:0-6994 GCA_035541335.1 Binatia bacterium | reverse complement strand
GGGAAGAAGAAGCTAAATCCGCCAACTCGCCACGTTGAAGAGCCTGCACTGCATCGTCCCCTGCGATATCCTGGGCACTCAGCGATATCGTTCGCCCGATGCCTCACCAGCGCGGCTAAACTTGAGCTAGAACACGAAGGACGCGGCGTCGGCGGTCTTGTCGAGGGCAACGCCCTGAATGGTGACCAGGGTGACGTACTTATTGCCGCCGCCGTCGGCATCCACCTGCACCACGGTATTGCCCTTGGCATCGACATGCAGGTTCAGGTAGCCGTTCGCGAATGGATCGCCGGTCGCGCCGATCTCCGTTAGCAGGCCGTGCAGGTTGAGGGTGTCCTCTCCCTTGCTGAAGTCGGTGATGACTTCCTTGCCGGTGCCGCGGTCGGACAGGTGGTCATAGACGAAGCTGTCCGTGCCCAGCCCGCCGCTCAATCTGTCGTCACCCCCGCCGCCTGCGATCGTATCCGCGCCGTCCAGGCCCATCAGCGTGTTCTTGCCGGCATTGCCGGTGATGAGATTGTCGCCGGAATTGCCGATGCCGCTAACTGCGCCCTTCCCAATCAGGATCAGGTCCTCGAATTCGGCGCCCAGGGTCCACGTGACTGCGCTCTCGACGAGGTCGTGGCTCCCTTCGCCGCTGACCTCCGCCACCTTGTCCTTGGCGTCGCCAACGACATAGGTGTCATTGCCGGCCCCGCCAGCCAGGTTGTCGGCACCTTTGCCGCCATTCAGCGTGTCATCGCCACCCGCGCCGCTCAAGGTGTCGGCACCGCTGCCACCCACGAGATGATTGTCGCTGCCGTCGCCGGTGAAGGTCCAGGCCTTGGTGCCGGCATAGGTGTAGTTTTCCACATTGGCGATGACGCTCAGCACCTGGAAGCTGCCGAATATCACCGTGTCCGACCCTTCGCCGCTCTGCTCCACCACATGGGCCGCATCCGCCTCCGCTGCGTTGTCGAGTACGAAGATGTCGTCCCCCTGATGGCCGATGAAGGTGTCGATTCCCTTCCCGCCGTTCAGCAGATTGTTGCCGTCGTTTCCCTCCAGCCGATTGGCAAGAGCGTTGCCTGTGCCGTTCAGGGTCTCGGTGCCAAGCGGGCCTTCCAAGGTCAGGTTGTCGATGTTCGTCAGCTTGGCGAGGCTGAGCGATAGGTCGCTGTCGACCGTGTCGATGCCGCCACCCTTGGCATCGGTCAGACTCTCCACGATCTTGTCGTGCAGGGAATCGACGATATAGATGTCGCTTCCCGCACCACCGATCAGCATGTCGTTTCCCAAACCGCCGTCGAGCCTGTCATCACCGCCATTCCCTATGATGATGTCGTTCCCACCCCCACCGGTCAGCGCATTATTGCCATCGTTCCCTCTCATCGTGTTTCCAAGATCGTTGCCGGTGCCGTCGATGTCGCCGGCCGTCGCATCGACGGTCAGACGCTCGACATTCGCGCCGTCGCTGAGCAGGTTGAAATCGACGGAAATTACAACGGTGTCGGCCGTCCCGCCATTCGCGGCTTCGACGATGGAATCATTGAGGTCGTCGATGAAATACGTGTCGTTCCCGGCTCCCCCCACGAGTTGATCGGTGCCGGGGCCGCCTCTTAGACTGTCGTTGCCGGCTTCGCCGAGCAGGATGTCGTCGCCATCACCGCCCTTGAGGGAGTCGTTGCCGGTCCCGCCATGGATCGTGTCGTTGCCGAGCCCGCCATCGACGACGTCGCTTCCTCCCCCACCGATCAGGGTCTCATCGTAATCCGTTCCGGAGAACGTGTCGTTGCCGGCCTTCGACGTGTTCAGTTCGACGATGAGCGTCCGCTTGGTCGGGCCGGCATACTGCTCCCAGATGAAATCCGGCAGCAGGTCGCCGTTTATGTCAGCCACCGTGATCGGAGTGCCGGGCCCGGTGATGCTGAACCGGTCGCCGAAATGGCCCGTTCCATCGTTGAAGAAGACCGCCACGTTTGAACTTGCGCCCCACCCGGCCGCGACTATATCGAGATCGCCGTCGCCGTCCATGTCGACCAGCTGGGTGTTGCCGTTGAAGAGGTCGGAGGCGAAGTTGGGCTGCGGGAGGCGCGAATCGGTCTCGTCGACGAAGTTGCCGTTCTTGTCCTGGACGAGGATCTGGACATAGCTCCCGGAAGCATTTCCTTCGCTCGACACGGTCAGGACGACATCCGCGCGCCCGTCATGATTGATATCGGCGACGTCGCCTTCTTGCGTAAAACCTTTGCCGAACTTGCCGTCCGGCGGCACGATGGCGCCGGCGGTGAACGACCCCTTCCCGTCGTTCAGCAAGAAGACGTTTCCGAACGTCCCGTGCTCATCCATGAGCAGGAGGTCGAGGTCCTTGTCGCCGTCAAGATCGGCCAATGTCACATGATCGTAAGTCTCCTTCGAGAGATCATTGTAGGGAGCGGGAACATTCGACGTCGACTCGGTGAAATTGCCCTTCCCGTCGTTGATCAAAAAGTAGGAAGCGAGCGGAAAGGCGCCGGCACTGGCCAGATTGATTACATAGATATCGAGATCGCCGTCGCCGTCGATATCGCCGGCGGCCTCGCCATGCGTCAGATCGGAGGTAACCGGGAGCGAGCTGCCGGCGTTCGTCAGGTGACCTTTGTCGTCCGATAGCAAGAGCGTGTTGTTGTATCCGCCAAAGGGTTGGCCGTCTTTCCCGAAATCGCCGATGAACACATCGGCATGTCCATCACCATTGAAGTCGGCGACGAGGGGCTCGTTGGGGCCCTTATTGGTCGGGATTCCCCCTGTGATGATGGTCGAGGTCCCGCCCTTGAACTCACCCGATCCGTTGCCGAGAAGAATCTGAATCGGGATCTCGGCGCCGGTTGCGCCGTTGGCGCCCCAGCCCTCGAAGCCCATCAACAGGTCCGCCCTGCCGTCGCCGTTGAAATCGACGACGGCAGCACTCGCCCAAAAGGAATCGTGGAGATGTGTATACGTATAGCTGTGAAACGGCTTGCCGACCTTGAACATGTGCGCACCTACGTTTGCTGTTCTGCACGCATACGCCAATGCACTCGCCGCCGGCCGGAGCCGGAACGGTCTCCCGGTTCAGGAAAAGGTTTTGACCATCAGCAACCCGGCTTTGTGTCCCTTCGCATTCCTTGCTTCGTCGATGCAGGATCGTACGCCGCTCTGTCGGTCGCCGGCGGCCAAGTCGGCATTATCAGCAGCACCTCGCGCCGCACGAGACTTGAGCTCAACCGGCGGCAATCTCTCGATCTCCTGGATACCGCAGCAGCCGAATGTAGATGATTCCCCGAACGGCGATTTTACAGAAACCTTACTCTTCCGTCGATCCTGGCCGAATAAGTGGTGTGCGCGGCCGCTGCAGTGCAATCGGTTGAGTCAGGTAGATGACCGGCAGTGCGCGACACGAGGACGATCGGTCCGCCTACCCGCTCCCAACGGCTCAACAATTCGACCAGGTATCGCTGCCAGCTCTCCGTTTTGAATCCAACCTGGAATGGTATTAGCATGCGGCCGGCACGACCCGACCGGAGGCCTCTATGAGCACCTTGAAAGGCATCGTCGTTCCGCCCGGCGGCGGCCGGCTCTTCACCTCGCCGACGCCCGGCCGTTCCTTCGCCATGAAGCTCATCGGTCAAGAGACCGACGGCAGCATCATGATGTTCGAGCAGGTCCTGCCGGCCGGCACGGCAAGCCTCTATCACATGCACCGCGACAGCGACGAGGTCGCCTGGGTGCTGGCGGGCGAGTTCACGTTCAAGATCGGCGATGACGTCGCCGTCGGCGGCCCGGGTTCCTGCGCCTTCATGCCGCGCAACGTGGCGCATGCCTGGAAGAACACCGGGAGCGAGGAAGGCCGCGTCGTCTTCCTCTACACCCCCGCCGTCGCGGGCGGCTTCATCGAGGAGCTCGCCGAGGGCCGCACGGTCGACGCGGAAGAACGCCAGAAGCGCTTCGAACGCCACGGCTGGACCATCCTCGGCCCCAATCCGTTGGATGCCGCGCCGAAAGCGGAGTAGTCCATCCTCCTGCCTGCTGGGCGTCGCATCGCGCATGCACGACCGCGCGTGAGAATTCTGCCGATCGACTCTTCCTGATCGACGCTCGCGCGAGAACAAGAAATGAACTACAATCGTCCTCGCGCGGGCCGAAGTGTCCGCTGCCATTCCCGCCGCGCGGGTCTTGCTCTCCAGCGCTGCGGCAGCGTTCCCGGTTGAACAGGATCGATATCATCGATGCAGAATGCTTCCTGCGCCGGCGCGCTCGGCCCAGCGCCAATTCGCATGGCGCCAACCCCGACCGGACCCCGACAGAATCAAGAATCAGCTTCGACCCCCACCGATGCGATGAACGCGTTCTTCGTCAGAGGCTTGGCTCACCACGACCGCCCCTCCGCGGTGGTGGAGGTCGTAAGGGGTGAAGCCTTCTCGACTCCCGGACGAGGCGAGCAGGATTCCCGGGGCGAGGAAGAGAGGCGCCGTGACGACGAACACAGTCTCCCCGGCATCGGTCATGCCAGGATGAGCGGTGTGGTGGCGCGCGCAGCAGGGGCAGAGAGCATGAATCCATTGCACATCTCCGGCCGGGACCTGGAGTCCCTGGCCGACGAGGCCATGGGCCTTGCCAAGGACTATTGGGCCGGCGTCAACGTGCTGCCGGCCTTTCCGGCAACCAGCGGCGCGGAGACGGCGAAGCTCTTCACGCGCGGCTGGGACGACACCGGGCTCGGGCGCGCGGTGCTCGACGACTTCGCGACCATCGCCGCGCATTCGCGGCCGCCCGGCGGGAAGATGTTCGCCTATGTGGCGGGCTCCGGCGAGCCGGTCGGCGCGATCGGCGATCTGCTGGCCTCGGTGCTGAACCAGAACGCGACGTCGTGGCGGTCGGCGCCGGCCGCGAGCGTGATCGAGCGGACCGTCATCGGCTGGCTGGCGGAGGCGGTCGGCTGCGCCGGCTATGCAGGCAACCTCTGCGGCGGCGGATCGGCGGCGAACCTCATGGCCCTCGCCATGGCGCGGGAGGCGAAGGCGCCGGCCAACGAGACCGGCGTCACGCCCTGCATCGTCTATGCTTCCACCGAGGTGCACATGGCGATCCCGAAGGCGATCGCCCTGCTCGGCATCGGCCGCGACAACCTGCGCCTGATCCCGGTCGATGAGAGCTTGCGGATGCGCACCGACGCGCTGGAAGCCGCGATCGCCGCGGACCGCAAGACCGGGCGGCGGCCGATTGCGATCGTCGCCTCCGCCGGCACCGTCAAGAACGGCCAGATCGATCCCCTGCCGGCCATCGCCGACATCGCGAAGCGCGAGGACCTCTGGTTCCATGTCGACGGCGCCTTCGGCGGTTTCGCGGCGCTGGCGGTGCCGGAGCAATTCCACGGCCTCGACCGTGCGGACTCGCTGGCGCTCGACGCGCATAAGTGGCTCTACCAGCCGATCGATTGCGGCTGCCTGTTCTATCGCGACCCGCAGCGCGCCCGCGATGCCTTCGCCGCCAGCGGCGACTACGTGAAGGTGCTGAACCAGGACCCCACCGAAACGTTCGCGTTCTTTGAAGAATCGATGGAGCTCTCGCGCCGCTTCCGCGCCTTGAAACTCTGGCTGTCGCTGCAGTACCACGGCCGTGCCGCCTTTCGCGCCGCGATCGTCGAGGACCTGCGCCACGCCCGGCTGCTCGCCGAGGCGATCGGCGCCGAGCCGGCGCTGGAGCTGGCGGCGCCTGCCCCTTTGAGCGCGGTCTGCTTCCGCCACCGTACCAAGGACAACGCTGCGATCCTGCGCCGGGTCACCGCGCGGGGCCGCGTCCTCATCTCGAACGCCACCGTCGACGGCCGCTTCGTCCTCCGCGCCTGCTTCGTCAACCATCGCGCCACCGACGACGACGTGCGGGCGATCGTCGCCGAGGTCATGGCGGCGGCGGATGAGGTGAACGGGTAGCAGGGGCGCGAGAGTCTACTCGGCGCGCTCCCCGATCCACTTCGCCATCGGCTCCCAGACCAGCGGCAGGGCGCCTCTCCCGGCCATCATGCCGATATGGCCGGCGGTGGGGAGGATGCGGTCGCTCTTCGGCAGCGCATCAGCCAAGGAGAGCGAGCTCTTCGGCGGGACGATGCGGTCGCCGGCGGGGATCACGTTCAGGGTCGGCTTCTGGAAGCGCTGGGGGAGGACCGGCTCGCCGCCGACCAGCCACTCGCCCTTGGGCGGGCGGTTCTCGCCGTACCAGCCGATCAGGCATTCGCGGGCGACGGTGGCGGCGACCGCCATGCCGTCGTTCAGCCAGTCCTCGAGCGCCACGAATTTCTGCGCGCCGGTGCTCGCCGGATCCATGGCGGCGAAGCCCTGGAACTTGCGCAGGACCTGGAAGGGATCGAAGCCGCTGAAGAACATCTGCAGGATGTCGACCGGCAGCTCGCCGAAGAGCTGGATGACGGGCTCGAGGCCGCGGCCGATCTCGGCCATCATCAGGGCGTGCTCCTTGGCTTCCGCATGGAAGTCCCAAGGGGTCGCGAGCAGGATCAACCCGGCGAGCTCGGCCTGGCGGCGGAGTGCCAGCGCGAGCGCGATGTTGCCGCCCATGCAATAGCCGATGGTGAAGATCGGGCCGCCCGGCTCCCGCAGCACCGCTTCCAGGGCACGCTCCAGCCGCAGGATGTAATCGCCGAAATCGAACGCGCGCTCGGCGGCACCCGGCGCTCCCCAATCGACAACGAAGGGCGCGAAGCCGTTGGCCGCCATCCAGCGCAGGAAGCTCTGCTCGCGTTCGAGGTCGAGGATGTAGAAGCGGTTGACCAGCGACGGGATCACCAGCAGGCGCGGCGCCTTCGGATCATGCGACGTGCGGTAGTCGCGCAGCCTGGTCGTGCCCTGCTCCCAGAGCACCGGCGCCTCGTCGAGGTCGCGGCGGCGGGGATGGCGGCGATAGCGCTCGACGCCGGTGAGGAGGGAGTCGAAGCGCCTGAGGCCTTCAGCCTGCAGCGCCGCCGCCAGCGCCGCCGGATCCG
>DATKNM010000532.1:0-8468 GCA_035541335.1 Binatia bacterium | reverse complement strand
GGACCCGAAGGTCAACGGCATCCTCTGCCAGCTCCCGGTGCCGAAGCAGATCGATCCCCAGGCGATCATCGACGCGATCGATCCCGCGAAGGACGTGGACGGCTTCCATGTCGTCAATGCCGGCCGGCTTGCGACCGGCGGCAAGGGCTTGGTGCCGTGCACGCCGTACGGCTGCCTGCTCCTCTTGAAGGACCGGCTCGGCGATCTCGCCGGCAAGCATGCCGTCGTCATCGGCCGCTCCAACATCGTCGGCAAGCCGATGGCGCTGTTGCTCTTGAACGAGAGCTGCACCGTGACGATCGCGCATTCGAAGACCAAGGATCTCCCCGGCGAAGTGCGCCGCGCCGATATCGTGGTCGCCGCCGTCGGCCGCCCGGAGATGGTGAAGGGCGACTGGATCAAGCAGGGCGCCGTGGTGATCGACGTCGGCATCAACCGCATCGAGCGCGACGGCAAGGGGAAGCTGGTCGGCGACGCCGACTACGCCTCCTGCTATCCGAAGGCCTCGGCGATCACGCCGGTGCCGGGCGGCGTCGGCCCGATGACGATCGCGTTGCTGTTGCAGAACACCCTGGTCGCCGCGTGCCGTCAGCGCGGCGTTCCACTGCCGGAATGAATAGTCCCATATTCGCGTGAAAGGCAGCGCAACCCGCGCGGCGTGCCGGCGTTTCTAGACCGGCGCTTCGCAACGGAGTGCTGAAGTTACAGGTAGAGAAGTATGCAATACCATCCGCCCGAGACCGCCGAGCTGGCGGCCATTCGGGAACGGGAACGCGAGATCGGCGTCCCCCTCGATTATCAGCGCGACATGGCGAATGCGGCCCCCGGCTCGGCGCTCCGGCTCCAGGAGATCGGCCGGCTGGTGCGCAGCGACCAGGCGGTGCCGCCGCAGGTCGCGGCCATGGCGGCGCTTGGCGCGGTGTTGGCCGAGGATTGCGGCGAATGCGTGCAGATCCAGGTCAACCTCGCGGCCAAGGCCGGCGTCGAGCCGCGGCATCTGAAGGCGGCGCTCGAGCATCGTCTGGCCGACCTGCCGGCCGACCTGAAGCTCGGCCTCTGCTTCGGTCGCGTCGTCTGCGAAAACGATCCGATGCTCTTGGAGAAGGGTGCGGCGCTTGAAGCGCTCTTCGGCCGCAAGGCTCTCGTCGACCTCGCTCTTGCGGTGGCGCTGGCGCGCTTCTACCCGACGGTGAAGCGCGCCCTTGGCCATGCGCGGAGCTGCACCGAGGTCAAGGTCGAGATCCCCGGCTAGGCTCTCGCGGTTGGATCAGCTGCTGCTGGGCGTGGTGCCGTTGCCGTCGGTGGCGGCCACCACCGCCGCTTCGACGTCGTCGAGCTCGCGGCGCTGCACCTTGATCGCGCGCATGATGGCGCTGCCTTCGGCGGGGCTGATCTTGCGGCCCTGCGCCGGATCGGCCGCGGCGCGGCTGCGACGGATGAGGTCGAGCAGTCGTCCGACGGCGCCGGGCAGGTCCAGCGCCTCCACCAGCACGTCGCCCACCGGGCGCTCGTTGCCGCGGGTCCGGGAGGCGAGTTGGCGGGAGAAGGATTCGAAGAACGGCGCCCGCCCGGTCCGCTCGTAAGCGGCGGCATCCAGCGCCAATGCAGTGTGGAGGGTCGGCCGGCCGGGCCGGTCGGCGTCGCTGTAATCCCGCAGGGTTTGCGGCGAGAGGCCGGCGACCTTGGCGGCCTCCGACGCGGTCAGCAATCGCACGGTCTCCAGCGCGGCTTCTTCGAAGGAATCAGGGACGCGCATCTTCGTCATCGTTCGGTCTCCTCCAGGGAGCATAGTCCTGCCGCTCCGCGCCTGCGACCACGGATTTGCGCTGACCGGAACTGGCTGGGACTGACCCAGGGACAAGCGGCAGGTCACACAATGGTTCCCCTGCATTCGGAGGAAGCCGCGGTCGCCGGCCCATGTGTCTATGTGAGATCAAGGACTTGGCCGGTCGCGTTCACCCGAAAACTGGCAATCGGCGGTACAAGCGCGCGGCAGAAACGGCGCATTCTATGGGCGAGATTGTGGCCCCTTACCCGCCGCCGTCAGTCTGCTTTCATGCCCTTTTGCGAGGCCGCCTCCCTACCCCCGTCCGCGCTTCAGCAGACGTAGCCTCAGCGCATTCAGTTTGATGAAGCCCGCGGCGTCGCGCTGGTCATAGGCGCCGGCATCGTCCTCGAAGGTGACGTGCTGCTGGCTGTAGAGGCTCTTCGGCGACTTGCGGCCGATCACCGTGGCGTTGCCCTTGTAGAGCTTCAGGCGCACCGTGCCCTCGACATGCTCCTGGCTCTTGTCGATCAGCGCCTGCAGCATCTCGCGCTCCGGTGCGAACCAGAAGCCGTTGTAGATCAGCTCCGCATAGCGCGGCATGATCTCGTCCTTGAGATGCATCGCGCCGCGGTCGAGGGTGATCGATTCGATGCCGCGATGCGCGGCCAAGAGGATCGTGCCGCCCGGTGTCTCATAGACGCCGCGCGACTTCATGCCGACGAAGCGATTCTCGACGAGATCGAGCCGGCCGATGCCGTTGGCCTTGCCGAGCGCGTTCAGCTCGGTGAGCAATGCGGCCGGCGACAGCTTCTCGCCGTCGATCGAGACGGCGTCGCCCTTCTGGAAGCCGATCTCGATCACCGTCGCCTTGTCCGGCGCGGCCTCGGGCGAGATGGTGCGCTGATAGACCATCTCGTCGGGCTCGACCCAGGGATCCTCCAGCACCTTCCCCTCGCTGGACGAATGGAGGAGGTTGGCATCGACCGAGAACGGCGCGTCGCCGCGCTTGTCCTTGGCGATCGGGATCTGGTGCGCTTCCGCGAACTCGATCAGCCGCGTGCGCGAGGTCAGGTTCCATTCGCGCCAGGGCGCGATCACCTTGATGTCCGGATTGAGCGCGTAATAGGAGAGCTCGAAGCGCACCTGGTCGTTGCCCTTGCCGGTCGCGCCATGCGCTACAGCATCGGCGCCGGTCCGCCTCGCGATCTCGATCTGGTGCTTGGCGATGAGCGGCCGCGCGATCGACGTGCCGAGGAGATATTGGCCCTCATAGAGCGCATTGGCGCGGAACATCGGGAACACGAAGTCGCGCACGAACTCCTCGCGCAGGTCCTCGATGAAGATCTCCTTGATGCCCAGCATCTCGGCCTTCTTGCGCGCCGGCGCCAGCTCCTCGCCCTGGCCGAGATCGGCGGTGAAGGTCACCACCTCGCAGGCGTAGGTCTCCTGCAGCCATTTCAGGATGACGCTGGTGTCGAGCCCGCCGGAATAGGCGAGCACGACCTTCTTGATGTCCCTCTTCGGACCGTGGGGCATGGAGTTCCCGTTCGTGTGGGGTTGAAGCGGCGGGAAGTTAGGGGATCGCTCCCCACCAAACAAGCCGGGCGAGAAAGCGCGCGCCGATCGGCGAGAGACGGCCGCAACGGTCGGCCTTGCCCATCGAGACAGGCACCGAAGATTGATAGTAATCTATTATTAGGTTATAAACTATCCATGATGTCTGTTGTCGGTCCAAATCGCCGGATTCTGGTCTCTCCGCGGCTGGAGCTGTTCTTCGCCCTGGCGGCGGTGCTGGATCCCGACGTGCCGGAGCCGGCGGATCCTGCGGCCGCACGCTGGCTGGCCCAGGCGCGGCGCAAGCTGGACCCCGGCTTTCGGCGGCGGCTCGGCGCGCTCGCGGCGCCCGCGGCCTGGCACGGGCTGGCCGAGGCGCCCGGCATTGCCGGGCTGGAGGGCGATATCGACGCGGCGATCGAGGGCCTCGCCGCCCTTCCGTCCGGCGTCGTACCGGAACAAGCAGGCGACGTGTTGCGGCGGTTCGCGCGCTTCGCCTTCGCCGCCTTCTGGCGCCACGTTGAGCCGGACTTTCAGTCCCTCGCCGACGCGGCCCGCGGCCTGCCGGATCTCGATCGCGCCCTCGGCCTCGATGCCGCGCCCGTGCGCGCGGACACGATCGTCCTGCTGCCCAGCCTCTTTTCGCCCGCCGGCTACCGCGCGGCGTTCGAAACCGAGGACGGGCAGCGCATCGCCCTGGTGCCGTTTCGGTCGACCGACCTCATCGTCACGCCACAACCGATGTTCGGCCCGCCGCCGGCTGCCTCTCCGCCGGCGCAGAGGCAGCTCGACCCGGCCCTGGTGTTCCGCGCCCTCGGCGACGCCACGCGTTACGCCATCGCGTCCCTGATCGCCCGCGCGCCGATGACCGGCGCCGAGCTCGCACGCCGGCTCGGCGTCGCGACGCCGACCATGACCCATCATCTGCAGCAATTGCGCGCCGCCGGCCTCCTGAGGGAGGAGCCCCGCGGCAACAGCGTGGTGGTGAGCCTCGACCGTGCGGCGATCGCTGCGCTGTCGGTGGCGGCGCTGGCCGGTTTCTATGAGTCTAAGGGGGAGATCGCGCTCCGCCGCTCGCGCCGCACAGTCCGCTAGTTCTTCAGGTTCGCTAGTTCTTCGCCGCGCCCAGCGCCTTCAGCTCCAGCCCGGCATCGATGAAGTCGAGATTGGCGCGGTCGGCCTTGGCGTCGAGTGCCGCCTGGAAATGCGTGCGCGCCGCCGCCGTGTCGCCCTTCGCCAGCGCCCATGCCCCGAGATAGTACTGCGCCTCGGCGGTCAGATCGGCGGCGGGGTCACCGCTTTTCGCGGCGGCGAGGAGGTCGTCCTCGCCGAGCTTGCCCTGGTAGAAGGCGACGATCGGCAGCGGCCACTGGTCGGCGGGGAAGGCCTTGGCCGCCGCGGCCAGCGGCGCCGGGTCGACCTTGCCCGCCCGCGCCGTCGCGAGATAGAGGCGGAGGGCCGCATAGGGATTCTCGCCGCGGGTCTGCATCGCCGCCGCGAAGTCCTTGCCGGCGCCGGCGAAGTCGCGGTTCAGGAACTTCGCCCGGCCGCGGTTGTAGAGCGCCGCCGGCGCGGCGGGCGTCGCCTTCAGCAGCCGGTCGAGGTCGCCGATCGCATCGTCATATCGGGTCAGCATGATGTCGAACCCGGCGCGCTGCAGCCGCGCCTCGAAATCCTCGGGCACCAGCTCCAGCACGCTGTCGAGATCGGTGATCGCGGTCTCGTACTTGCCTTCGCGGGCGTAGATCTGCGCCCGGTAGTAGAGGCTGTCGGCGTCGTGCGGCGCGATCTTCAGGAGCCGCGCGAAATCCTCGAGCGCCAGGTCGTCGCGCCCCATCAGTGCATAGGCCGCCGCGCGATTGTAGAGCGCGTCGGTCGCCTCGGGATCGATCTTGAGGGCGCTGGAGAAATCTTCGATCGCCGCCGGCAGCTGGTTGCGCTGCGCCTGCGCCTTGCCGCGGAACACATAGGCCGCCCCCAGCGGGCGACCGGTCAGCTGCCCGGTCGCGATCAGGTTGGTGCAAGCGACGGCGGTCGATTCCGGATCCTTGCCCTCGGCGCAGGGTTGCAGCGCCGCCGCCACCGGATCGGGCGCGGGTTCGGCCGGCTTCGCGGCCGGCGCCGGCGGGGCCGCGTCGGCCTGGGCCGGCGAAAGCACTGCTGCGTGCGACAACAAGCTTAGGATCAACGCGAGAATGGTGAGCCTTTGCATGAAATCGAGTGATGTCCTCCTTCGCGCCCGGGCGTGAGACGTCTATCCCGGGGTCCAGACGTCTATATAGGCTCGTTGGACCCGTGGCGACTCTCCCCGCGGTCGGCCTTTCAGACTTCGCAGGCTGGACTGCCTGCGGCGTGTGCCGATCTGTCGCGGTGCCTGGTCTGTCAACATAGTCGCAACGACAGGCATGAATTCCGAGAGTCGCATCTGCGTGCTGTTGTACATCAACAGCGATCCGTTTCGGCGCTGAATATCGCGTGCCGATGTATCCGCACTTTAGGGAAGGATAAAGGAGTCAGCCTCTAGCCTCTGCATACGCCCGCATTCCCTCGCGAGGCGATCTATCGGAGAGAGCCGCGGCGCGCGGCTCTCGGCCGGCCGAGAAGGAGGAGAGAGATCATGCTCAAGAACACCAAGATCCTGGTGCGCCTCGGAGCGCTGCTGGCGGCGATGCTGGTGCTTATGACCGGCCTGGCTGTCGTCGGCGTGACCGGTCTCGCCAGCGTCCAGGAAGGCTTGCGGGCCGTCTATGAGGACCGCGCGATGCCGCTCGAGCAGTTGAGCGAAATCCAGTCGGACTATTACAAGGTCCGCATCGCCGTGATCGGCGCCACCAACACTGAGGATCCTGCCGCGATCAAGCAGGCGACCGACGCCATCAACGACAGCGTCGCCAAGGCGTCGAAGCAGTGGAAGGACTACCTCGCCACCTACCTCACCCCGGACGAGAAGGTCCTGGCCGACCAGACCCAAAAGGCGTTCGACGCCTATGACGGCGTGCGCGGCCGGGTGCTCGCGGCTCTCGGCTCCGGCGATTTCGCCGGCGGCAAGGCGATCGCGAAGAACGAGGGCGCCCCGACCCTGGCGGCGCTGATGGACGACATCGCCAAGCTGAAGCAGCTCCAGGTCGATGTGGCGAAGCAGCTCTATGAGCAGGCGAACGCGACCTATGCCGGCGATCGCTGGACCATGTTCGGCGGCCTCGGCGTGGCGCTCGTGCTCGCGGCGCTGGTCGGCCTCGTCATCGGCCGCTCGATCACCGTGCCGCTGCGCCGGATCATCGACGTGATGCAGGCGTTGACTGCCGGCAACCTTGGCGTCGAGGTCGGCGGCATCGAGCGGAAAGACGAGGTGGGCGAGGTCGCCCGCGCCGTCGCCGTCTTCAAGGACGGGCTCGCCCAGGCCGACCAGCTGCGGAAGGACCAGGAGGCGGCGAAGCAGCGGGCCGAGGCGGAACGCCGCCAGGCCATGCTCGATCTCGCCAACCGTTTCGAGAGCAGCGTCGGCAGTGTGGTCAGCGGCGTCACCGCCGCGGCGACCGAGCTGCAGGCGACCGCGCAGTCGATGTCGGCCACCGCCGAGCAGACTTCGCGGCAATCGACGACCGTCGCCGCGGCTTCGGAGCAGACCACCCAGAACGTGCAGACCGTCGCTTCCGCCACGGAAGAGCTCTCGGCCTCGATCGGCGAGATCAACAGCCAGGTGAGTGAATCGACCCGCATCGTCAACGAAGCCGTCACCCAGGCCAACGAGACCAACGCCAAGGTCCGCGGACTCGCGGAAGCGGCGCAGAAGATCGGCGACGTGGTGCGCCTCATCAACGACATCGCCGGCCAGACCAACTTGCTCGCCTTGAACGCGACCATCGAGGCGGCCCGCGCCGGCGAGGCCGGCAAGGGTTTCGCGGTCGTGGCCTCCGAGGTGAAGACCCTGGCGACCCAGACCGCCCGGGCGACCGAGGAGATCTCCGGTCAGGTGCGGGCGATCCAGGAGCAGACCCAGAGCTCCGCCGTCGCGATCGAGGCGATCACCCAGACCATCACCCGCGTCAGCGAGATCTCGACGGCCATCGCCTCTGCCGTCGAGGAGCAGGGTGCGGCGACCCAGGAGATCTCGCGCAACGTGCAGCAGGCGGCCCAGGGCACCACCGAGGTCTCCTCGAACATCACCGGTGTCACCGAGGCCGCGCGCCAAACCGGTTCGGCGGCTGCCAACGTGCTCGGCTCCGCCGGCGAGCTCTCCCAGAACGGAGCGCTCTTGCAGAAGCAGGTGGACGAGTTCCTGCGCACCGTCCGGGCTGCATAACAGGACATGGCGATCGCGCGGCGGAACGGACGCGCGGTCGCCTGATCGTCAGGAATGTCAGGAGCATAACGGCGGCGCCCACGGCCTGCGACCGAACGTCGCGACGACCCTTGCATACAGGAATGGCGAGGACATTGCCGCTCTGCATCAATGATCTTCATCAACGTCATTCGGCGGCGCGGTCGGCAGGTCGTTGATTCTAGGCCGCGATTTCTCCTCGAGGGATCTCGTCTCCGGCAATTCCCATTGCCGCTAGGTAGAAATACGGAGCGAAGCCAAATATCACCGGATGGTTAAGACTTAGCCCCTAGCCTCGTCCCCGCGTTCGCGACAGCGCGAACTCCGCATTCGAAATCATCGGGACGACAGATCATGCATATTTGGACCAACCTGAAGATCGGCGCTCGCCTGGCGATCGGAATCGGCACCCTGCTGGTCCTCCTGGGCGTCATCGCCACCGCAGCGTATGTCAGCCTCGGTGGTGCCAAGGGCAATTTCGCGGAGTTCCGCCAGCTCGCGCAGGAATCGAAGACCGCGCTCAGTTGGGACGGGAATCTCGCGGTGGTGCGGCTCAACGTGCGCGGCTATCAGCTGAACGCCACGCCGGAAACGCGCAAGAAGGTCGAGGACTCGGTCGCGGCGCTGCAGGACCAGGTCACCCAGCAGAAATCGGTGTTCCACGATGCCGACGATGTGAAGGCATCCGATGATGTCCTGCAGATGGTCGCAGCCTATCATGACGGCTTCGAGCAGATGGCCGGGCAGCGCGAGAAGGCCGACGCCACCCTCGCCCACATGGTGGAGATCGGGCCGAAGCTGACCGACGACTACACCAAGGTCTCG
>DATKNM010000531.1:0-4732 GCA_035541335.1 Binatia bacterium | reverse complement strand
CATCTGCAGCATCGCCTTCATGGCCCGGCCCGCCTTGCCGGCATCGGGATCGGTCAGCAGAGCGGGGAGCGCCTTCGGGACGATCTGCCAGGAGAGGCCGAACCGGTCTTTGAGCCAGCCGCAGGGACCTTCCTGCCCGCCTTCGGCGGTGAGCTTCGACCAGAAATGATCGACCTCGGCCTGGTCTTCGCAGTTGACGATGAAGGAGACCGCCTCGCTGAACTTGAAGTGCGGCCCGCCGTTGAGGCCGAGGAATTTCAGGCCCTCGATCTCGAACTCGACGGTCATGACCGATCCGGCCGGGCGGCCGTGCGCTTCGAAGCCTTCCTTGCCGTAGCGGCTGATCCGTCCGACCTGCGCGTTCTTGAAGACCGAGACATAGAACTTGGCGGCATCCTCCGCCTGGCTGTCGAACCAGAGACAGGGTGTCAGCTTCTGCACAGTCGCCATGTTGCCCTCGCGTGATCGGGTGATGAGAATGTCGTCGTTACGCGGCCGCTTCGGCCGGAGGTTCCGGGAAAGGAACGCGCCAGGCGGGGATTTCGTTCAGCCGCGCGTGCCAGGCCATGATCTCGGGGAACTCCGCGATCGGGATCCGCGCGCCCTCGGCATAGGGCAGGCTGGCCGAGACGGCGAAATCGGCGACGGTGAGCGTGTCGCCGACCAGCCAGCGCCGCCCCTTGAGGTGCGCGTTCAAGACCGCGCCATGGGTGCGCACGAAGCCGACAGCCTCCTCGAGCGCTGCGGGATCGCCCGGCGGCAAGCCGAACAGCGGCTTCACCAGGTTCTCGAAATAGAGCCGTGCCGCATGGCGCGAGAAGTGCTCGGAGTTCCAGAACATCCAGCGCAGCGCCTCGATCTGGCGCGCGTCGTTCGGCCAGAGATCGGAGCCCGCCGCGCGGGCGAGGTGGCACATGATCGCGTTCGATTCCCAGAGCGTGACGCCGGCTGCCGTCTCCAGCACCGGCACCTTGCCGTTCGGATTGAGCGCCAGGAACGGCGGCTTGTGGTTCTCGCCATTGCGCAGATCAACGCGAACGCAAGTAACAGGGGCGTCGAGGTATTTCGCGACCGCGCAGGCCTTCCGCGCGTTGATGGTCTCGGCGTAGTAGAGCTTCATGATTGCGGCTCCCTTTGGTGCGCTTTGACAATTAGGTTGATATCAACGATATTGAGGCATGTCAAACCGCAGGATCGTGACCGCCGAGATCGCGCGCAGCGTCGCCCAGGCCTGCCTCTGCCTCCATGTGCAGCGGTCGGCGCGGGCTCTGGCGCGGCATTTCGACGACGTCTTTCGTCCGCTCGACCTCACCAGCGGGCAGTTCTCATTGCTGATGTCGCTGAACCGACCGAAGGGTGTCGCAGGTCCCGCGATCACGGACACGGCGCGGTTCCTGGCGATGGATCGGACGACGCTGACCGCCGCCTTGAAGCCGCTGGAGCGGCGCGGCCTGGTGGCGGTCAAGCCGGACAAGAACGATCGCAGGACCCGCCGACTGGAGCTCACTGCCGCCGGCAGGGCGGTGCTGGCGAAGGCCTATCCGATCTGGTGTGATGCCCATGGCGCGCTCGAGGCCGCGGTCTCGCCCTCGGGTGCCGGCCCGATGCGCGGCGAGCTCAATCGCATGGTGCAGTGGCTGGAGCGACGCGCGGCCGAAGAGTAGCCTTGAGGATTACCTATGCCGCCGCGGGCGCGGTCTGCGGCTTGGCGAGATGTCCGCTCTTCACCCAGACCCGCGCCCCCGTGGTGCCGGCCCTTGCGGTGAGCGCGGCGCCGGCGGGGAGTCGGAGCCAGGATTGCGGTGCGAAGCTCTCGCCGCCTTCGCTGAAGCCGCCGTCGAGCACCAGCACTTCCGCGCCGCCCGGCAGATCGAGCCGGATCTCCGCATTCGCCGCCCAGCGTTCGAGACGGACGTTCTCGTGGCCGCCGCGATAGAGCGGCAGGACTTCGACTCCCGATCGACCCGGTGCCGGCGCAAATGCTGCACTGTCCGTCTCGATCCGCACCGGCGTGCGGTCGTCGGGATCGAACTGCCAGAGCTTGACGAAGATGGTGCAGCCCGGCGCCGAGCCCGGTTTGTGGTGGGAGGTCGGCGGGTTGCGGACGTAGCTTCCGGCCGGGTAGTCGCCGTGCTCGTCCTGGAACACACCTTCCAGGACCAGGAACTCCTCGCCGCCGCCATGGGTGTGGGGCGAGAAATGGCTCTCCGGGGCATAGCGCACGATGCTGGTGGCGCGCGCCACCTCGGTGCCGATCCGGTCGAGCATGCGGCGCTCGACCCCGGCCATCGGCGATGCGACCCAAGGCAACCGCGCCGCATGGACCACGGCGCGCTGGGAGAAATCGGCGTTGAGCTCCATGGACGCACCTCGAGGGCTGTCGAGCCGGTGCGGCTCGCTCACCTGAAGCTTGGGCGCCGGGCGCCTGCCGTCAAGGGGCCATCAGCCCCCGAAGCTGAAGCAGGAGACCGCCTTGCCGCCGAGGAGGTCGCGGAACGAGCGGCGGCCGATATCCGAACCCGCCGCGCCGGCCGCGACCATCAGCGGAATGAGGTGATCTTCCCGGGGATGACAGGCGCGGGCATTCGGCGCCTTCCGCCACGCGGTGAGGCCGGCATTGCGCTTGGTGGGATCGGGATCGGTGACGGTGTCGTTCAGCCAATCGTCGAAGGCGACCGACGCGCCAGTGGCGCCGTCGAAGAACTCACGCAGGTTGTGATAGCTGCTGCCGCTGCCGATGATCAGCACGCCCTCGTCGCGCAGCGGTTCCAGCGCCGCGCCGATCGCGAGATGCGCGGCGGGGTCGAGGTCATGGCGCATGGAGAGCATCGCCACGGGAATCTCCGCATTTGGATCGATGATGAGTTGGGGCACGAAGACGCCGTGGTCGTAGCCCCTCTCATTGTTGGTGTCGCAGGCGATGCCGGCCTTGCCGAGGAGGTCGCGGACCTTGAGCGCGAGGTCGGGCGCGCCGGGTGCCGGATAGCTCAGTTGGTAGGTATGCGGCGGGAAGCCGTAATAGTCGAACAGCATGCCCGGTGCTTTGGCCGTGCTGACCGTCGGCCGGTCTTCCTCCCAATGGGCGGAGATGACCAGGATCGCCTTCGGCCGCTCGGGTAGGCTCGCGATCAGGCCGGCGAGATAGGCGCGGAGCTTGTCGAAGCCGTGCGGCCCGAAGGGCGGCCCGAACTCCATCCAGAAGCAGGGGCCGCCGCCGTGGGTGATGTAGAGGCTCGGAAGACGGCTCACGCGGCACTCGCGGTCTTGGCGAGCGGCAGGCCCGGCTTCAACGCCAGGGCGCCGTCGCCGATCAGCGAGAGCGCGATCAAGGCAATCGTCCAGAAGGCGGGGTATTCCCAGCCGCCGTTCGGGTTGCTGAAGAAGAAGCCGTTGGCGCCGTGCACGGTTACGATGGTCCCGATCATCACCGGCACCATGGCCAGCGCCGCGAGCCGTGTCCAGATTCCGAGCAGGAGCGCGAGGCCGCCGGCGACCTCCCAGAGGATGGTCACATAGGCGAGGGCGGCGGGGAGGCCGATCGAGCTGAAGAACTGCGCCGTACCCGCGGGCGTGAAGACGAAGATCTTCAGTCCGGCATGGACCAGGAAGAGGCCGCCCAAAGTGAGACGGAGGAGCAGGGCGGCATAAGGGACGGTGCGGGTGTTGATCATCGGTGCGCTCGCTGTGCGGGTTCCGGGAAAGTCCCCTCCGATATGCGGGCAGATCATCGACAGTTAAACAGGGATAGTTTCGATGATCTCATTCTGATAATTTGAAGGACATGGATGGGTTCTCGCTGGACCAGTTTGCGGTCTTCGCGACCGTCGTCGCCGAGGGCAGCTTCGCCGCCGCGGCGCGGCGCCTCAACCGCGCGCAATCGGCGATCACCTATGCGATCCAGCGGCTGGAGGAGCAGAGCAGGGTCACGCTGTTCGATCGCTCGGCCTATCGCCCGACCTTGACCGAGGCCGGCCGCGCGCTGCTGCCGCGGGCGCAGCGGGTGCTCGACGACGTCGCCGACTTCCGCCTGCAGGCCGCTGGCGTCGCCGAGGGCGAGGAGGCGGAGCTCTCGCTGGTGGTCGGCGCCTATGCGCCCCCGGAAAGCCTCGCCGAGACCCTGAAGGTGTTCAACGCGGCCTTCCCGCTGGTGCAGCTTCGGATCACGGTCGAGCATTTCGAGGCGGCGGCCGATGCGCTGCAGGAAGGCTGGGCGGATATCGGCCTGCTGACGGAATCCGTGCCGCTGCCGCCCAACCTGGAGCGAACTTTCTGCGAGCGGGTGGAACTGGTCGCGGTCGCGGCCCCTGGCCATCCGTTGACCAGGTTGAAGGGGCAATTCCCGCCCGAGCTGTTGCGCGACCACCTGCAATTGGTTTTGAGCGCACGCGCGGAGGTGCGGGACCGCCGCGACTACGGCGTCCATGCGGTGCGGCGTTGGCGCATCACCGATATGAGCCTGCGCCGCGCTTTGTTGCTGGCCGGAATCGGCTGGTGCAGCATGCCGCGGCGGATGGTCGAGGCCGACATCGCGGCGGGGCGTCTGGTGGTGCTGAAGCCTCAGCGCTGGGAAGGGGCCGACCGGATGCCGAGCTTCCCGGTCGTAGTCGCGCATCGTCGTGACCGGCCGCTCGGCCCCGCCGGGCGCTGGCTGGTGCAGCACCTGGCGGGGGCGGCAGAGGCGACGGCGAAACCGCGACGCGTGAAGCCTAAACCCGCGGCGCGATCTTCACCT
>DATKNM010000530.1:0-8477 GCA_035541335.1 Binatia bacterium | reverse complement strand
CGTCAGCACCATCTGTTCGTAGCCGCCATTGCCGTTGATCGTGTCGGTGGCCTGCCAGTCGGCGATGGTGCCGGTGATGATGTCGTTCTGGCCCGTGCCGGTGATGGTGTCCTTGCCGGCGGTGAGACTGAAATTCGCCATGTGGTCCTGCCTGATCTGCGATGTGCCGCGGCACGGCGCCGGTGCGGGCCGGCGGGCGTGCTGCGTTGACGGCAGGGTTGTCGTCGCAAGCGGCCCGCGGCTCAATCGCGTTCAGAACGCCAAGTGATTGATATCACGTGAAAAGAGCGTGAATGATGGCGTGAAAGAAGCGTCAAACCGCGACGGGAGCCGCGTCAATCGACGGCAACGGCGGAGCTATTTCAGGTGCGCGCGGATGGCGGCGATGTGCTCCGGACCGATGCCGCAGCAACCGCCGACGATGCCGGCGCCGCGGTGGACCCAGTCCGCGACGAAGCTGAGATAGCGCGGCGGGTCGAGATCGGCGCGGATGTCGCTCAAACCCACATTGGCCTCGGCCTCCGCGCTCTGCGGCGGGAAGGCATTGGCATAGACGCCGATGGGAAGCGCACGGCCGGCGCGGGCGATCCCGTCGCGCGCGACATCAAGCGCCGCGGCCATGACTTCGGGCTGGCTGCAATTGAAGAGCAGGGCCGCCACGTTCCAGTCCAGCGCCGCCTCGACCGCGCGCGCCACCGGCTCGTGCGAGCGAAGCTGCGGCGGCGCACCCGCTCCGGCTTCATCCTCGAGCGTGAAGGAAATCCAAAGCGGCCGCGAGTCGCCCATTAAGGCTTCGCGCAAGGCCGCGGCTTCGGCAATCGAGCCCTGGGTTTCGGCGAGCCAGAGATCCACATGGGGCTTCAACCCCTCGATCAGCACCGCGGCGATGCCGGCTGCTTCCGTGGCACGGAAGAGATCAGGTCGATAGGAGCCGAACAGCGGCGGCAGCGAGCCCGCGATCTTGACCGGATGCAGGGCGGAATCAGCGGCTTCACGGGCGATGCGGCCGGCGCGGTCCGCAAGCTGGCGACCGTCGCGGCGGAACCGCTCCTCGCCGACATGGAACGGCACCACCGCGTAGGAGTTCGTGGTGATGACATCGGCGCCGGCGACGATGAAGGCGTCGTGGGCGCGGCGCACGAAATCCGGCGCCTCGATCAGCGCCAGCGCCGACCATTCCGGCTGGCGGAACGGCGCGCCGATGCGCTTCAATTCGCGGCCCATGCCGCCGTCGAGAAGGAGAGGTTTGGACATCGCGCACCGCCGCTATTTTGGACGGTGCGTACCTTCGATGCCGAGATAATGCAACCGCTTCATCTCCTGGCGGCCTCGGGTGACGTTGTCGAGGATGAGGCCGCAGGTGAGTGCGAGAGAAGCCAGAAGCATCAGGCCGGTCGACAAGACGGCGGTCGGCAGGCGCGGCACCAGGCCGGTCTTCAGGAAGGTGATCACGATCGGGACCGCCAGCAGGAAGGACGCCGTCGCGAGCAGGGCGGCGATCACCGAGAAGAAGGCCAGCGGCCGCTGCAGCTGATAGAGGCGGATGATGGTCCGCAGGATGCGCCAGCCGTCGCGATAGGTGTGGAGCTTGCTCTCCGATCCCTCCGGCCGCGCGTAATACGGCGTCTCCACCTCGGCGATCGGCATGCGGAGCTCGAGGGCGTGGATGGTGAGCTCGGTCTCGATCTCGAAGCCGGTGGCGATCGCCGGGAACGACTTCACGAAGCGGCGCGAGAAGGCGCGATAACCGGAAAGGATGTCGCTGAAGGCGCGGCCGAAGACCTGCGCCACGAACTCGGTCAGGATCCGGTTGCCGAAGCGATGGCCCCGCCGGTAGGCGTCGGTCTGGGAATCCTTCCGTGCCGCGACCACCATATCGAGCCCCTCGGCCAGCAGCCGCTCGACCAGCATGGGCGCGCTCGCCGCGTCATAGGTGGCGTCGCCATCGACCAGCAGATAGACGTCGGCCTCCACGTCGGCGAACATGCGACGGACCACATTGCCCTTGCCCTGTTGCGGGACGTGGCGGGTCTCGGCGCCGGCCTCTTGCGCCAACTCCACCGTCCGGTCGGTGGAGTTGTTGTCGAACACCAGGATCCGCGCCTCGGGCAGGGCCTCGCGGAAGCCCGAGACGACCTGCGTGATGGCGGCGGCCTCGTTGTAGCAGGGGACCAGGACGGCGAGCCGAAGGCCGGCGAAGCGCTCGCTGGGCTTCGCGGCTTCGGCCCGCTCGGTTCGTTCCAGGATGAGGCGGTCGGCGCTCATGAGTCCGATTGCCGGGTCTGCTCTGCCGGGCCACGATCCGGGTGACGGGTTAACAACCCGTGAAATTCCTGGTATTTCCCCGCAGCAACGCGACGGCCGCCAGGAGTCTCCCCGTGATTCGCGCCCCGATTCATGCCGCAGTCTAGCACAAGCCTGCTCAACATGCGGCAGCGGCCATTCCGGCATCGGTACTGGCTGGTGCCGTTGGTCCTGGGCGGCGGCGCCCTCGGCCTCGCCCTGGTCGCGCGATTCCTCTGGATCGAGCCCAGCGAAATGGGCCTCGCCTGCGCCCCGGTGCCGCCGCCCTGGTGGTGCGCGCCGCGGGCCGGGGTCATCCTGGTGCATCAGTACAACGGCTGGGGCCTCACGGCCCTCGGCTGCGGCCTCGCCGGCCTGCTGTTCCGCTGGTATCCGCTGGCGCTCGCCGCCCTCGCGACCGGGCTGGTCGGCCTGGTGCTCTACAACGCCGGGCTGGCCGCCGTCGGGGTCCTCGCGGCCCTGCTCCTCATCGTCAGGCGCTGAAAGAGGCCGCGCCAAGCGCCGATTCCGGGCAGCGCCAGCAGCAGGGTCAGCACGCACCAGACATCGGATTCGAGATTGCTGGGAAGTTCGTTGACGAAGACAAAGACCGCGGAGCCCGCGAGCAGCAGCGCCAGGGCCGCTTCCTCGCGCCGGTCGGTCTCGGCACGCGAGACTGCGCCTCGCGCGATGTCGGCAACCGCAAAGAACAGCGCGGGGACGAAATAGGCCTCCAGCGGAAAGTCACGGTAGCGCGAATCGAAGCAAAGGCCGAGCGACACCGTCGCCGCGCCGATCAGCGCGAAGAGGCGCAGCAGCGCGATGCTCTGCCGGACATCCGGCAGAGAACTCGCCGGCGGTATGTCGAGCGGGCCCGACCAGTGCCAACGCGAGATGTTCCTCGCCACCACGAGGAACAGAAGCAGCGGCAACACGAAGATCGCGGTGGGGAAGTCGCGATAGAGAAACGGCAGCTCGATATCCACCATCGCCATGACGAAGCCGATCGACACGCCGAACGCGGCGATCGCGAGCATTTGCAGCGGGCTCGGTGGGCGCGGCCGCGACGGCGGGCGCAGCCATGCAATAGCCTCCAACAGCGAGCCGCCGGCCTCGCGCAGGCGGCCCGCCAACCCGACGCCGATCAGCAGCACCGCGGTCGCCAGAGTCTGCAGGCCGAGCAGGATCTCGAGCACCCACTCCCAGTCGTTGCGGGCAACCTGCCAGGCATGGGGGAAGTGCAGCACCATCGCCGAGCCGGCGAGCATTGCGCCCAGGCTCGCGACATAGCGCGGCATGACCCGCGCCGCGTGCTTCTGGAAGCGCGAGAGGAGCAGGATGCCGAGTCCGAGGACGATCGACAGCGCCGCGCGCAGCGGCCATCCGGGATACTCGGTCACCGGCTGGTCCCACGAGAATTTCGGCGTGCGGTCTTCCTTGAACAAGCCCCAGAAGCCGCCGGCGGTGCCTTCCTGCCAGCGCTTCCACGGCTGGTCGAAGGCCTCGATGAAGTTGTAATCGACGTCGTGTTCCTTGGCGTAGACCAGGAACTCGCGGAGATATCGCGCCTGGTTGACGATCGAGGGTGCCGCGTCCTCGCGCCAGCGCCCGGCGCTGGGCCAGCCGGTCTCGCCGACCATGATGTCGCGGCCAGGGAATTTCTCCCGGGTGCGGGCGACGATGTCCTCGAGATGCTTCACCCCGGCCTGCACCGGCAGCGGCTGGTCCTCCCAATAGGGGAGGACGTGGATGGTGATGAAGTCGACCGAATCCTTCAGCTCCGGCGGCGCGCGCCACCAGTATTCCCAGACGTCCGCATAGGTGACGGGGAGCCCGCTCTCCTGGCGCACGCGCTTGGCCAGGGCCGCCAGAGTCTCGCCGGTCTGCTCGCCGCGCAGCAGCACCTCATTGCCGACGATGATCGCGCGGATCGTGCCCGGATAGTCATGGGCCAGCTGGACCGCGGCCTTGATCTGGATCTCGTTGTCGGCGGGCTCGCGGCCGATCCAGATTCCGAGCAGCACCTTCATGCCGAGCGCCGCCGCCACCGGCACGACCTGGTCGAGGCCCTGGTTGACCGCATAGGTGCGAACGCAACCGGTGACCGGCTGGAGCTGCTTCAGATCCTCCTCGATCTGCGCCTTCGGAATCATCAGCGTCTGATCGAACGGGGTCTGCGATCCGCGGAACGGCGTGTAGCTGGCACAATGCAGCTTAGCCTCGGGAGCAGGCGGCATCTCGACCGACCGGCCGAGCCAAGCCCAGGCCGCCACGGTGAGGGCCGCCGCGACGACGAGCGGCGGCAGCCACGCCGTCACGAGACGCATAGGCGCTTACTTCGCCCGGCCGAGCTCGGTGGCGCCGAGGGCGATGCCCGGCAGCGGCTGCTCGGGCTTCCGCCCCAGCGGCAGCACCGCGATCATCGACATGATCAGCGCCGAGACGAAGGGCAACGACTGCACGAAGAGCAGGATCGCCCAGAGCATCGCCGCCGGCTCGAACGCGCCGCGGGTATAGGCGACCCAGAGGCCGCTCCCGATCAGCACGGCGGCGATCAGCGTCTCTTCCCAGGCGTCGACGAAGCCCCGCACCAGCGCGGGCGCGTTCTCCATCTTCGGCGTTCGGTGGAACGGCAGGTTGTTGGTGAAGGCGCCGCGCCAGACCGCCTTGGCGACCGAATAGGAGAGGGCGAGGCCGGCGAGCGAGGCGCCGACATTGTCGAGGAAGCCGCAGGGCACCTTCTGGGAGTAGAGCCAGACCGACTTGCCGACCTTGAAGAAGAACATGCCGAGGGTGACGATCAGATAGAGCGTCAGCGGCGGCTGCATCATGTTGGGCGCGAGGATCATGCCCGCGGTCCAGACCAGCGCCAGCAGGATGAAGGAGAGCTGCAGCCCGTCGGCGATCCAAGGCAGCCAGCCGGCCAGGAACTGGTAGCGCTGCGCCGGGTGCAGCTTCGATTTCCCGAACGGCAGCAGCTCGCGCCAGTGGCGCTTCATGATCATCATCGCGCCATAGGCCCAGCGATAGCGCTGCTTCCGATAGGCGACGAAGCTGTCCGGCATCAGGCCCTTGCCGTAGCTCTTCTCGGTATAGACCGCACGATGCCCGGCCTCGAACAGGCGCAAGCCGAGCTCGGCATCCTCGGTGATGCACCATTCGGCCCAGCCGCCGGCCTCGACCAGGGCCGAGCGGCGGATGAGCGCCATGGTGCCGTGCTGGATGATGGCGTTCTTCTCGTCCCGGGTCTTCATGCCGAGATAGAAAAAGCCGGCATACTCCCAGAAGCACATGCGCTTGAAGAGATCGTCATTGCCGTCGCGGTAGTCCTGCGGTGCCTGGACCAGCGCCACCGTCGGATCGGCGAAATGCGGCGCGAGATCCGAGAGCCAGTTCGCCCGCACCAGGTAGTCGCTGTCGATGGTGGCGATCACCTCGGCGTCGGGATGGGTCTGCGTCAAGCCGTAGTTCAGCGCGCCGGCCTTGAAGCCGGGCCATTTCGGCAGGTGGAAGAAGCGGAAGTTCGGCCGCCCGAGCGAGGCGATATAGGCCTCGACCGGCTTCCACACCGCATCGTCCTTGGTGTTGTTGTCGATGATCAGGACTTCGAAGTCCGGGTATTGCAGCCGCTCGAGCGCCTTGATGGTCTCGATCATCATCTCCGGCGGCTCGTTGTAGCAGGGGACGTGCACCGACACCTTGGGCAGTTTCCAGCGCCGCGGCACCGGTGGCGGGGCGAGGCGCCGCTGCGTCTGGCCGAGCCAGAGGTTGACCGCCATCTCCAGGCCCTCGACCAGGAAGATCACGAGCAGCAGCAGGATCGCCGGCGCGATCATCACCAGCGCCAGGATGTCGACCCAGGTGAGGTAGAGCTGGCTGTAATCGGCATAGACCCAGACGCCGACCATGACGCCGCCGCAGCCCAGCAGCGCCACGAAGAAGCGTCCGACGCGGGTCAGCCCGAACTCGCCGCGCATCATCCAGAGCGCGAAGGGAAGGCCGAGCCCGATGGTGGCCAGCGCCAGCCACTTCCAGTTGGCATAGTTCACCAGGATGCCCTGGAGCGCGGGCTTCGCCTTGCGGTCCGCGTTCCAGATGCCCCAATAGGCGCCGACGCCGCCCTCGGTGTTGATCTTCCAGGGCTCGTCGAAGGCTTCGATGATGTTGTAGTCGAGGTTGTACTTCTTCGCCTCGACCAGGAACTTGCGCAAGAACAGGCCCTGGTTGATCGGCGAGGCGACGGCGCCGACGCCGCCATTGGCCTTGTCGACCCGGGTCAGGCCTTCGCTCGGCCAGCCGACCTCGGCGATCAGGATGGGCTTGTCCGGGAAGCGGTCGTGCAGCTGGTTGTAGATCGCGACCACCTGGTCGACCGCCTTGTCGGCGGGGACGCCGTTCCAGAACGGCAGAATGTGGACCGCGATGAAATCCACCTCGTTGGCGAGGTCGGCGTTTTTCGGGTCGAGCCAGATGTGGAACGGCTCCGCGGTCGAGACCGGAAGCTCGGTCCCCGCCTTCACCTCGCGGATGTAGTGGATGAGGTCGTCCTTGCTGACCAGGTTGTGCAACTGGGTTTCGTTGCCGACGATGATCCGGTTGACGCCGGAGACCTTGTTGGCAATGCGAATGACGCTCTGAACCTCAAGCTCGTCCTGCTTCGGATCGGTGTCGATCCAGGCGCCGGCCGTCACCTGCAGCGCGGCGGCGCTGGCGAGCGCCGGGATCTCGGCGCTGACGCCGGTCGACTCATAGGTGCGGATCGAGCGCGCCTTGCCGGCGATCAGCTGCAGATCCTGCTTGATCTCGTCGATGGTCGGCGCGCGCTTCGCGAGCGTGTTCGGATCCTGGCGCCAGGCGGAATAGGACAGTCCGTTGAGGTCGCCCTGCCAAGGCTCCTCGTCCACGGGGCGGTTCATGACTACCCAAGCCGCAGCAAAAATGGCCGCCGCGGCGAAGCCGATCAGCCAATTCGAGAACCGCATTTGATACCCTGGTAATTCCGACGCCATTTGCCCCGGCTTATCCGCCGGTTGAGCGTGTTGCCGTCGCGCTTCGGATTTTGACCTTTTCCGCACCCTTTTCAAGGGTCTCCGGGGTCGCAACCGCGCGACTACACACGCCTTTGATGACGGTATTAAACGCCTCCGATCACAACTCGATGAACAGGGAGCAGTTCCCCCGCGACGATGCCTGGGGCGGGAACATCACGCCGCAGTCATGCAGGCGTCAGCTCGACCCGACTATGCCCTTTGGCGAAAGCCGTCCATGGTGCCGACCAGGGCGGCGCGGATGCCGGGCTCCATCGCCGAATGGCCGGCGTCGGGCACGACCTGATAGGTCGCTTCCGGCCAGGCGCGATGCAACTCGTCCGCGGTGCGGATCGGGCAGACCAGGTCGTAGCGTCCCTGCACCATGACAGTGGGAATCTTCCTGATTCTGTCGACGTTTGCGAGCAGATGGTTCTCCGGCAGGAAGATCTCGTTGGTGAAGTAGTGGGCCTCCATGCGGGAGAGGCCGAGCGCCAGGACATCGCCGGCAAAAGCCCGTACCGTTTCCGGGCTGGGCAGCAGGGTCGAGCAGGATCCCTCATAAACGCTCCAGGCCCGCGCCGCCGGCATATGGACGGCGGGATCGGGATCCATCAAGCGCTTGTGGTAAGCGGTCAACAGATCCCCTCGCTCTGGTTCCGGTATGTGGCTGGAGAAGGCGCGCCAAGCCTCCGGTGCCAGCTCCTTCAGGCCATAAAGGAACCAGTCGATCTCAGATTTGCGGCAGAGGAAGATGCCGCGGAGCGCCAAGCCCCGGATCCGATCCGGATGGAACTCGGCGTAGGCGAGCGCCAGGGTCGAGCCCCAGGAGCCGCCGAACACGAACCAAGTGTCGACCTTCAGATGCCGGCGCAGCCGCTCGATGTCCTCCACCAGCAGCGGCGTCGTATTGTCGCGGGTCTCGCCCAGCGGTCTGGAACGTCCCGCGCCGCGCTGGTCGAAGATCACGATGCGGTAGAAGGTGGGGTCGAAGAACCGGCGATGGGTGGCGTTGGCGCCCGCCCCCGGGCCGCCATGCAGGAACACGACCGGCACGCCCTTGGGGTTGCCGGACTGCTCGTAATACATTTGGTGGAGGCCGTCCCCGGACGGCCCATGAAGGGGCAGCATGCCCGTGTCGTAGGGCTCGATTTCGGGGTACAGGTC
>DATKNM010000529.1:0-20096 GCA_035541335.1 Binatia bacterium | reverse complement strand
CCCTGGGCGCCGGTGAAGCCCTGGCAGATGACCTTGGTGTTCTTGCCGACCAGAACCGACATGGCTACGCCGCCTCCTTCACCGCCTTGACCACCTTCTCGGCGGCGTCCGCCAGGTTGTCGGCGGAGAGAATCTTCAATCCCGACTGCGCCAGGATCTTCTTGCCGAGCTCGACATTGGTGCCTTCGAGCCGGACCACCAGCGGCACATGCAGCGAGACCTCGCGCGCGGCGGCGACCACGCCCTCCGCGATCACGTCGCAGCGCATGATGCCGCCGAAGATGTTGACCAGGATGCCTTCGACGTTGGAATCCGAGAGGATGATCTTGAAGGCCGTGGTGACGCGCTCCTTGGTGGCGCCGCCGCCGACGTCGAGGAAGTTGGCCGGCATGCCGCCGTAGAGCTTGATGATGTCCATGGTCGCCATGGCGAGGCCGGCGCCGTTCACCATGCAGCCGATGTTGCCGTCGAGCTTGATGTAGTTGAGGCTGTGCTTCGCCGCCTCGAGCTCCGCCGGATCCTCCTCGTCGGGATCGCGCAGCGCCTCGACCTCCTTGTGGCGGAAGAGGCCGTTGTCGTCGAAGTTGACCTTGGCGTCGAGGGCGAGCACGTCGCCGGCGCCGGTCACCACCAGCGGGTTGATCTCGACGATCGAGCAGTCGAGCTCAGTGAAGGCCCTGTAGAGCGCCATGATGAACTTGGTGGCGGAGCCGATCTGGTTGCCCTCGAGCCCGAGGCCGAAGGCGACCTTCCGCGCATGATAGGGCTGCACGCCGGTCGCGGGATCGATCGCGACCTTCAGGATCTTCTCCGGCGACTTCGCCGCGACTTCCTCGATCTCCATGCCGCCTTCGGCGGAGGCCATGATGGTGATGCGCGAGGTCGCACGATCGACCAGCATGCCGAGATAGAGCTCGCGCTTGATGTCGCAGCCGGCCTCGACGTAGATCCGCTTCACCACCTTGCCGGCGGGGCCGGTCTGGTGGGTCACCAGCGTCATGCCGAGCAGCTTCTGCGCCGCGGCCTTCACCTCGTCGATCGACTTTGCGACCTTGACGCCGCCCGCCTTGCCGCGGCCGCCGGCGTGGATCTGCGCCTTCACCGCCCAGACCTTGCCGCCGAGTTTCTCGGCGGCCTGGACCGCCTCTTCCGGCGTATAGGCCACCTGGCCCTGCGGCGTCGCGACGCCGAACTTACCGATCAGGGCCTTGGCCTGATACTCGTGAATATTCATGCAGAGCTATCCCGAGAAGCGAACCGAAGAGGTCATCCCAACGTTGGGTCATCCGCCGGGCGCCGCGGAATCCGGGCCTTGTGCGGTGTCGCTTGCGCCTGCTTTCACGCCGCGAGATGCGGTCCCCTCAAAAGCAAACGACGGCGACAACCGGCGGAATGCTGTGGTGCAGCATGCCGCACTCTACCACCTTGACCGACGGGTTCAAGCCAATTGAACTCGAGCCCGCCTGCAGGTTAGCAGGGCTGTCGCCGTCGCAAGCAGGTGCGACGCCCCGAAAGAAGGGCGTCGCGTCGTTACTACTTCTTCTTCTTCTTCGCGGACTTCTTGGCGGCCTTCTTCGCCACCTTCTTGCCCGACTTCTTGGCAGCCTTCTTCGCCGCCAGTTCCATCAACTTCGTCATTGCTTCTCTCCTCTTTGAAGCTTCCTCACCACATCGATGAGGCCCCTAACGGCCGCAACCGACTTGTCGAACATGGCCTTCTCGGCCTTGTTCAAGTCGATCTCGACCACCTTCTCTACGCCGCCAGCACCGATGATCACCGGCACGCCGACATAGAGTCCCTTGACCCCGTACTCGCCATTCAGCATGGCGGCGCAGGGCAATACCCGTCGCTTGTCCTTCAGGAAGGATTCGGCCATCTGGATCGCCGACGCAGCCGGCGCATAGAAGGCGGAACCCGTCTTCAGCAGATTGACGATCTCGGCCCCGCCGTCGCGGGTCCTTTGCACGATCGCGTCGAGCTTTTCCTTCGTGGTCCAGCCCATCTTCACCAGATCGGGGACCGGGATGCCGGCGACCGTGGAGTAGCGGATGAGCGGCACCATGGTGTCGCCGTGACCGCCCATCACGAAGGCGGTGACATCCTCGACCGAGACATTGAATTCCTCCGCGAGGAAATAGCGGAAGCGCGCGGAATCGAGCACGCCCGCCATGCCGACCACGCGGTTGGCCGGGAGCCCGCTCGACTCCTGCATCACATAGACCATGACGTCGAGCGGATTGGTGATGACGATGACGAAGGCCTTCGGGCAATGCTTCTTGATCGCCTTGCCGACGGTGTCGATCACCTTTGCATTGGTCGCGATCAGGTCGTCGCGGCTCATGCCGGGCTTCCGCGGGATGCCCGCGGTGACGATGACGACGTCGGCGCCCTTGATGGCGGAATAATTGCTGCTGCCGGAATAGACTGCGTCGAAGCCCTCGACCGGCGAGGCTTCGGCGATGTCCAGCGCCTTGCCCTGCGGGATGCCGTCGACGACGTCGAACAGGACGATGTCGCCCAATTCCTTAAGACCGGCGAGGAGCGCCAAAGTGCCGCCGATCTGTCCGGCGCCGATGAGCGCTATCTTCTTACGTGCCATTAAGGTGTGGTTCCGCTCAGCTTACGCATTGCCATATCCCCAAAACGGCAATGCCATTCGCCCCATACGAGGTGACCCTAGATATAGAGTAAATACACTCATTTGCCCACAAGAGCAAGAGTCATTAACAACCTATGTCCCAAATCCGCCATAGGCTGTCGATCCTCACGTCAAATGCGGTCGAGCGACATAGTCGGCCGACTGCATTTCATGGAGCCGCGAAACGGTCCGCTGGAACTCAATCGCACCCTCGCCTTCCGGATAAAGCCGTTCCGGACGCGCGGCAGCCGCGATCACCGTGGTCACGCGATGCTCGTAGAGTTCGTCGATCAACGTCATGAATCGCCGTGCCTGGTCGCGCGCCGCGGACGAGAGTTGCGGCACGTGGTCGATCAGCAGCACGGGATAATGCGTGGCGAGCGCGATGTAGTCGGCGGCGCCCAGCGGCCGGGCGCAGAGCTCCTCGAAATCGAACCAGGCGACCTTGCCGGCCTGCCGGGGGACGTCGAGTCGACGGCCCTGCACGATGAGCGAGTTCGGCAGCGGCTCGAGGCCGCCGGAGAGGCGCAGGAAGGCATCGCGCATCTTGCCGTCGGAGGCGGCGCCGTCCGGCGAATGATAGAGGCTGATGTCCTTCAGCCGCTGCATCCGGTAGTCCCGCTCGCCGTCGAGCTCGAGCACGTCGAGCTTCTCCTTCAGGAGGGCGATGAAGGGCAGGAACCGGTCGCGCTGCAGGCCCCCGGGATAGAGATCGTCCGGCGCCCAGTTCGAGGTCGCGACCACCACGACGCCGCGGTCGAACAGCTCGGTGAAGAGCCGGCCGAGGATCATCGCGTCGGCGATGTTGGTGACGTGGAACTCGTCGAAGCAGAGCAGCCAGGTCTCCTCGGCGATCTTGTCGGCGAGCGCCGGAATGAGATCGAGCTCCTTCGGCTTCTCCTGGCGCCACTGATGCAGGGTCTCGTGCACCTCCAGCATGAAGGCATGGAAGTGGACGCGACGCTTGGCGAGGATCGGTGCCGTGCGGAAGAACAGGTCCATCAGCATCGACTTGCCGCGTCCGACCGCACCGTAGATGTAGAGGCCCTGCGCGGGCGCATCGCCTTCGATGTCGTCGCGCCGGCCGACGCCGAGGCGCGCGCGCCAGCGATCGATCCAGCCGCCGCGTCCATTCGGGCGATATTCCTTCAGCGCATTGGCGACGGATTGCAGCTTTGCAGCGGCGAGCTCTTGCGCCGCGTCGTGTTCCAGCCGACCGCTGGTCCTCAAGGCGCGATAGGCGGCCAGCGGTCCGTCATCCGTCATCGAGGCGACCAACGGTCCGGGAGAGTGCAGATCTGCGACTCGGTCAATATGCATATTGCGCAGATGTGAACATATTTTTCCGGTTTTATCCATCGCCAAGTTAACAAACCGTTTCGCATCGCCCGAGAATCGCCCGCGCGTGAGTCATCGATGCAACAGATCCGCATGCGGTGATGGTCGGGATTTGTAGTCGTCGGAGCGAGGCGCATGGACGCGCTTCGCATCCGACGGCGATCGAGCGGCGACGCGGAAGCGCGCGACGGCGGTGCGCTACTCCGCCGCGAGCTGGATCTTCGCGCTCGACGTCTTCAGATAGTCGACCAGCATGCCGGCCACCGAATCCGGCGCGTCAGTCACCGGCGCCGGCGTGAACTTGAAGTCCGCCGCGACGAAGCGCGAATCATCCTCGGCGAGGTTGAACGTGAGGACGCTGAACGTCTGGAAACCGATGGTCGCATCGCCGAGCTTCACGTCGAACACCTCAACCGCGAAGCCGCCGTTCTCCGAATCCGGCTCCACGGTGACGTGACGATGCTGCAATCCCGGAACCTCGTTGCGGAGCTCCATCCGCTGCAGCGAGGCTTCGACTTGCGATCGGAGTTCGGCGGCGGTCTTCGCGACCTTCACTTGGTCGCCGCAACCCGCGAGCATGGTCGCCGCGACCATGACTGGGATGATCATGACCGGGATCAGCACCGCGCGGCGGAAACCGATCCTCGATACGCGCAACATCTTGCCCTCCACACCCAGGGCTCCGCGCCGGGGTTCGACGCGGACGGCCGGGTCGTGGCTCCATTTCATCCGTTGAGAATGAAGAACGGGTTTACGTGAGACTCCATATGTTGTTGCAAATACTGGATTAAATTGGCACGAACACCGGCCACCCGCTATTGCATCAGGCCTTCCAACGGCTTGCCGTTGACGGTGATCGCGCCGGTCGGCGCGAACTCGACCGCAAATTTGTCGACCGGCTTGCCGTCGCCGCCGTCCTCGCGCTTGGCGATGCCCTTCATCATCTGCAGCATGCCGATCGCATCGGCGGCGTCTGGGCTGGTCTGGGCCATCGCATTCGCCATCGTGATCACTTCGTCGAGACCTTTGAGGGCGAGGTTGAGCGCGCCCACCGCCATGGTCGGCGAGTTCAGCGCGAGCTTCAGCTCGCCGTCCGCAGTCAGCTGTGCCTTCTCGGCGTTGATGTGCGAGGGATCGACGCGGACCTTGATGGTCGATTGCGAGAGCGCCGACATGAGCGCGCCCATCAGCGCGAACTGGCCGCCTTGCGCGACGGAAGGATCGCTGCTGGTCAGCTGCGGGATCTGCTTCACTACCGCATCCACCAGCGCCGGCACCGGAATGTCGGTCGCCGCGACCGAGAGGTCGCCGGACTTCGGCAGCAGTGCCTGCACCATCGGGTCGGCGAATTCAGGGCCGGAGAGTTCGAGGCCGCTGTGCTTGAGGCCGAAGTCGAGCTCGGCCTTGTCGGTGTTCAGACCCTTCAAGGCGAAATCCATGCCACCCTCGGCGAGCTTGGCCGGCGTCGCGCCGTCCTTGTCCTTCACCACCAGGCCTTCAGCGCTGAGGCCGTAGCTGTAGCCCGACATCGTCTTCGGCAGCGTGCCGATCACATCGGCCAGCGCCTTGCGGTCGTCATCGGTCATCTGCGCCGCCGGCGTCTCGGGCGCCGCGGTCCCCCCCGTCATCCCCTGGGCCTCGGCCGCCACGGCGGGCGCGATCTTCGCCATCAGGCTCTTCAGCTTCAGCATCTGGGTCCGATAGGCGGTGAAATCGAAATCATCGAACCCGACCTTGCCGGTGACCTTGGCCAGGGTGAAATCCGTGCCGTCGGTGGGATCGACCACGGAGATGCCGGCGACGGTGAAGGTCGAGGTCTGGTTCAGCTGGCCCTTGCCGTTGTCCTTGCCGTCACCCTCGATCGCGAGGCTGTCGGCCTTTGCGACGAGATTGGGCTGGTCGGCTGCGGTGACGGAGACGTTCTTCGCCTGCCAGTCGAGCTTCAGGAAGTTCTGCAGCGGCGTCGACCAGACCGCGGTGAAGGCGGTGGTCTCGAACTTGATGTCGGCGGCGGCCTTGCCGTCCTCGCCGAGGATCGGCAGGTCCTGGGGCACCTTCAGGTCGCTGACCTGATAGGTGTTCGCATCCTGCGGCGTCAGGCGATAATCGACCTCGCCGACATTCAATCCGGTGCCCTTGGCGTCGGCGAACTTGATGCCGGTGATGGTGACGGCGAAGCTCTTGTCGCCCTGGTTCGGCGTCACCGTCACCTTGTCGTGGCGCAGGCCGACCGGCTGGTTCGGGTCGGTCATCATGCCGAGATAGGCTTCGATGCCCTTGGCGATCGCATCGGCCTCCTGCTGGCGCTGGGCGGTGTCGTTGCCGCCGCAGCCGGCGAGCGGCAGCAGGCAGACGGTCGCCAGGACCGACGTTGTCAGGACGGCGGCGCGGATGCCGCGAACGGCAGAATGACGATGACGCATCTCTATCCCCCGAGAAGTAGACAAATTCCAAAGAAAAAGCCTGGAACGGACCAGGCTGAAAACCGACCGGAGCCTATCAGTTCGGCGCACCGCCTGAAGCGATGCCCGTCACAGTGCAGTCGCCCCTGCTATAGGCGAGGTTCAAGCCCACCTCAGCGCCGCGCCACCATCAGCTTCTTGATCTCGGCGATCGCCTTCGCCGGGTTGAGGCCCTTGGGGCAGGTCTTGGTGCAGTTCATGATGGTGTGGCAGCGGTAGAGCCGGAACGGATCCTCGAGCTGGTCCAGCCGGTCGCCGGTCGCCTCGTCGCGGGTATCCGCAATCCAGCGATAAGCCTGCAACAAGATCGCCGGGCCGAGATAGCGGTCGCCGTTCCACCAATAGCTCGGGCAGGCGGTGGAGCAGGAGAAGCAGAGGATGCACTCCCAGAGCCCGTCCAGGCGCTCGCGCTCGTGCGGCGTCTGCAGGCGCTCGCGCTCCGGCGCCGGCGTCTCGGTCTTCAGCCAGGGCTCGATCGACTGGTACTGGGCGAAGATCTGGGTCAGGTCCGGCACCAGGTCCTTCACCACCGACATGTGCGGCAGCGGATAGATCCGGACGTCGCCCTTGATCTCGCTGATGTACTTGGTGCAGGCGAGCGTGTTGGCGCCGTCGATGTTCATCGAGCAGGAGCCGCAGACACCCTCGCGGCAGGAGCGGCGGAAGGTGAGGGTCGAATCGACCTCGTTCTTGATCTTGATGAGGGCGTCGAGAACCATCGGCCCGCACTGGTCGAGATCGATGTCGTAGGAGTCGATCCGCGGGTTGCCGCCGACCTCGGGGTCCCAGCGATAGATCCGGAAGGTCTTCACGCGCTTTGCCGAATCCGGCGCCTTGAAGCTCTTGCCGGGCTTGGGACGCATGTCGGCGGGCAGGGTCAGTTCGGCCATGGTCGCGCTCGATTGCTCAATAGACCCGCGCCTTGGGCGGGAAGGATTGCACGTCGTTGGAAAGCGGCTGCAGGTGCACCGGCCGATAGTCGAGCCGGATCCTCCCCTTCTCGTCCATCCAGGCGATGGTGTGCTTCATCCACTTCTGGTCGTCACGGTTCGGGAAATCCTCGCGGGCATGGGCGCCGCGGCTCTCCTCGCGGTTCTGTGCCGATTCGATCGAGACCACCGCCTGGACCATCAGGTTGTCCAGCTCCAGGGTCTCCATCAGATCGCTGTTCCAGATCAGGGACCGGTCCTCGACCTTCAGCCGGTCGCGCTGGCCGAAGATCTCGCGGATCTTGGCGACGCCGGCGCCGAGGCTCTCTCCGGTGCGGAAGACGGCGCAGTCGTTCTGCATGGTCTTCTGCATGTCGAGCCGGAGCTTCGCGGTCGGGACGTCGCCCTTGGCGTGGCGCAGCCTGTCGAGGCGGGTGACGGCATAGTCGCCGGCATCCTTCGGCAGCGGCCGGTGGGATTCGCCCCGGCTCAGGATCTCCGCGGCGCGGATCGCCGCGGCGCGGCCGAAGACGACGAGGTCGAGCAGCGAATTGGAGCCGAGCCGGTTGGCGCCATGCACCGAGACGCAGGCCGCCTCGCCGATCGCCATCAATCCCGGCACCACGGTGTTGTCGTCGCCGCCCAGCTTGGTGACGACCTCGCCGCGATGGTTGGTGGGCACGCCGCCCATGTTGTAGTGGCAGGTCGGGAGCACCGGGATCGGCTCCCGGGTCACATCGACGCCGGCGAAGATCCGCGCGGTCTCGGCGATGCCGGGCAGGCGCTCGTGGATGATCTTCGGGTCGAGATGCTCGATGTGGAGATGGATGTGGTCCTTGTGCTCGCCGACGCCGCGGCCCTCGCGGATCTCCATGGTCATGGCGCGGCTGACCACGTCGCGGGAGGCGAGGTCCTTCGCTGAGGGCGCGTAGCGCTCCATGAAGCGCTCGCCGCCGGAATTGGTGAGGTAGCCGCCCTCGCCGCGGACACCCTCGGTGATGAGGCAGCCGGCGCCGTAGATCCCCGTCGGGTGGAACTGGATGAACTCCATGTCCTGGAGCGGCACGCCGGCGCGGAGCGCCATGGCATTGCCGTCGCCGGTGCAGGTATGGGCCGAGGTGCAGGAGAAGAAGACGCGGCCATAGCCGCCGGTCGCCAGCACCGTCAGCTTGGCATGGAAGCGGTGGATCGTGCCGTCGTCGAGGTTCCAGGCGACGACGCCGACGCAGGCGCCGTTCTCGTCCATCATCAGGTCGATGGCGAAGTATTCGACGAAGAACTCGGCGTGGTGCCGCAAGGCCTGCTGGTAGAGCGTGTGCAGGATCGCATGGCCCGTGCGGTCGGCGGCGGCGCAGGTGCGCTGGGCGATGCCCTTGCCGAAATGCGTGGTCATGCCGCCGAACGGGCGCTGGTAGATCTTGCCCGCCTCGGTGCGGCTGAAGGGAACGCCGTAATGCTCGAGCTCGATGATCGCCGGCACCGCCTCGCGCACCATGTATTCGATCGCGTCCTGGTCGCCGAGCCAGTCGGAGCCCTTGACCGTGTCGTACATGTGCCAGCGCCAGTCGTCCTCGCCCATGTTGCCGAGCGAGGCGGAGATGCCGCCCTGGGCGGCGACGGTGTGGCTGCGGGTCGGATAGACCTTGGAGATGCAGGCGGTCTTCAGGCCCTTCTCGGCCATGCCGAAGGTCGCGCGCAGTCCGGCGCCGCCGGCGCCCACCACCACCACGTCGTACTGGTGGTCGACGAAGGGATAGGCATCGCCGTTGATGCGTGGTGAACCCTGGGGTGCGCCGTTGGTCGGGGTATCAGCCATGATTGATTCTGGGCCCTGCGAACGTCAGACCGTCAGCCGGGAAAGGCGACGTAGAGCAGCGCCACGATCGCCGCGGCGGCGAGCGCGAAGGCGCCGAGCTGGATGAGGATGATCAGGACGAACTTGACCGGCTTCTTGTGGACGTAATCCTCGAGGACCATCTGGAGGCCGAGCGCCGCATGGTAGTAGGCGGCGATCACGGTCAGCGCCAGCGCGCCGAGATTGAAGGGCGCACCCAGCCAGAGCGCGATCGCCGCATGATCGGCGCCGGCGAGCCTGACCAATGACGCGACCAGCCACAGCCCCAGCGGGATCAGCGCGACGGCGGTGACGCGCTGCATCCACCAGTGCTGCACGCCTTCCTTGGCCGAGCCGAGGCCGCGCGCCCGCGCGATGTTGCTGCGGAGCGACCGGTGATGATGCTGCGTCGTCTCGGCCATCAGAATGCACCCATCTGGTAGTAGCCGATCACCCAGGCGACGATGGTCAGCACCGCGGTGCCGATGAAGACGGCCCAGCCGGTCTTGTACGTGGTCGGAAGATCGAAGCCCCAGCCGGCATCCCAGGCGAGATGCCGGACGCCGTTCAGCAGGTGGTAGAAGAAGGCGATCGACCAGCCGAACAGCAGCAGGCGGCCGATGAAGGAGCCGTTGAAGCCCTGCAGCCGGTCGAAGGCGTCCGCACCGCTGGCGGCGGCGACCAGCCAGCACACCAGGTAGAGCAGCCCGACCGCTAGGCCGATTCCGGTGAGGCGATGCAGGATCGAAGTTACCGAGGTGAGCTGTCGCCGATAGATCTGGAGATGGGGCGACAGCGGTCTGGGATGGCCGGCCATGACGTCGCTTGGCTGTTCCTCTAAATCCGTCCGAATGGACCACGCGGAGCCGCAACCGGAGGCGCTGAATCCCGCTTGCAGTGCAGCAAAGACGTAAAACTGATACGCCTTTAGTCCAAGAGCGTCAATCTTGGGGCCTGGCTTGGGGCCTGGGCTTGGGGCCAAACTTGGGGCCCGGCGCGGCAGAGTAAATGCGCGGTTAATGCAAACCGCTAATGCGGGTTTCGCGGGATGAGAACGCTGTAATCGAGGTCCAGCACCACCGGCTCCGCATATTTTCCGTCCGGTCCGGCCCCTGGAAAATCCGCGCAGGGGTGATCCTTGGTGGCGATCGTGCGTAAGCGCAACGCGCCGAGATCATGGCGCCCGGGCAGCGAATCGCGGGAGATGACCTCGGTCCAGGCGTGGATGGTGTCGCCGGCGAAGCTCGGCGCCACATGCCGCCCGCCATGGATCGCGGCGATCCGGAAGGCGTTGGCGAGGCCGTTGCAGCTCAAGGCCCGGGCGAGCGAGATGATGTGCCCGCCATAGATCAGGCGCCGGCCGAACCGCCCCTTCGCCTCGGAATGCTGGTTGAAGTGGACCTTGGCGTTGTTCTGGTAGAGCCGGGTCGCGGTCATGTGGTCGGATTCCTCGAGGGTCATGCCGTCCACATGGTCGATCCGCTCGCCGGGTGCATAATGGTCCCAGAGATGCGCCGCCCCCGCGAGCCCGGTGTCGTAGCGCGTGAGATCGAGTCCCGGCGGCAGCACGAAATCCGCGGCCGCCACCTCCGGCGGCAGGTCCGGCACCTTCGGCTCCGGCGCCGGCGCGGTCTTGTCGTGCTTTCGCACCATGACCCAGCGGATGTAATCGAGCACGGTCTCGCCGCGCTGGTTGGTGCCGGTCGAGCGCACATAGACGGTGCCGGTCTCGCGGTTGGAGTTCTCCTTGACGCCGATCACCGTCGAGGTCGCGGTCAAGGTGTCGCCCGGATAGACCGGCGCGCCGAACCGGCAACCCGCATAGCCGAGATTGGCGACCGCGTTCAGGGAGATGTCGGCGACGGTGCGCCCGAAGACGATATGAAAGACCAGCAGATCGTCGACCGGCGCCCGCGCGAGGCCGAGACCCTGCGCAAAGGTGTCCGAGGAGGGCAGCGCGAAGCGCGACCCGGTGAGGCCGATATAGAGCGCCACGTCCCCCGCGGTCACCGTGCGCGGCACTGCGTGCCGGATCACCTGGCCCAGCCGGAAGTCCTCGAAGAAATTGCCGGGATTGGTCTTCATCGTGCCCCCAACGCGCCTCGACCCCTGTTGTATCCTATCAATCCGCAGCTTGAATTTGCCGGCAATCTTCTAAACAGTGCGGGGCATCCGCCACAAGGCCGCGAAGGCCGCACCCCAGAGACTTCCTCGACCCGCCATGAACATCCTCTCCATCCAGTCCCATGTGGTCTATGGCCATGTCGGCCATCAGGCCTCGACCTTTCCGCTGCAGCGGCTGGGGCATGAAGTCTGGGCGCTGCCGACCGTGCTCTATTCCAACCACCTGGCGAAGGCCTCCTTCACCGGGCGCAAGCTCGATGCGCACGTGATCGACGAGCTCGTCTCCGGCCTCCGGGACCTGGAGCTGCTGTCGCGGCTGGACGCCGTGCTGACCGGCTATCTCGGCGACGCGCCGACGGTGCCGGTGGCGATCGCGGCACTGGAGATCGCCCGCGCCGACCGGCCGGACGTGGTCTTCGCCTGCGATCCCGTCATGGGCGACGACGGCGCGCTCTACGTCTCCCCCGCGCTCGCCGAGGCGATCGGCCGCGAGCTGGTGCCGCGGGCGGACATCCTCTTCCCCAACATCTTCGAGCTGCAGCACCTGACCGGCATGACCGTGACCGGATTGAAGGACGTGCGGCCGGCCATGGAGGCGCTCAGGAAGCAGGCCCGGCAGGCGCTGATCGTCGCGACCGGCATTCCCGACGAGGAGCATAAGGACCTCATCACCGCCTTGGCGCTCGACGACAGCGGCTTCTGGCAGGCGAAGGCGAAGCGGCATCCGATGGGCGCCTCCGGCAACGGCGACTGCTTCGCGGCGCTGTTCCTCGGGCGCTATCTCGGCCACCGCGACATCCCGACGGCGCTCGGCAACGCGGTCGAGGGCATGAGCAAGATCGCCGCCCTCACCGCCGCGACCAACGCGGATGAACTTCGGATCGTCGAAAGCCAGGAAGTCTGGTCGAAGCTCGACCCCGACGCGGTCGCGAAGCGGATCGGCTAGGCCCCTTCGCCGGGCGCCCGTCCCACCAACCGCCGCAGCCGCAGCGAATCCTCGCTGAAGCCGCGCCGTTCATAAAACCGCCGGGCGGTCGCGTTGCTGGCAAAGACGTCGAGCAGCAGGCATCGATAGCCGGCCGCCCGCGCCCAGTCCTCGGCGGCATCGAGAAGACGCTTCGCCACGCCGCGGCCCTCGGCCTCGGCGGTCACCGCGATGACCGAGACATAGCCCGCGGCCTCGCGCGCCAGCCCGTCCTCGGTCGGTTCGAGATGGATGTAGCCGAGCGGCCGGCCGTTCCCGTCCTCGGCGAGGAGCGTGCACGCGCCCGGCTCGGTGCTGTCTAGCGCCGCGCGGGTGAACGCGGACTGGAATGCCTCGATCTTGGCGCGGTCGATGCCGGGCACGGTCGCCTCGCCGATCAGGCGCTCGTCCAGCGAATCGAGGAAGGCCCGATCCGACGCCGTGGCGGCGCGGATGACGATGTCGTCGGCCGGACTCTTCACGCGATCGGTCATCTTCCGGCGATCACGTCGCTGATCAGCTTGTCGGCGTTCTGCAGCATCGCGCAGGCATCGTCGACGTCGCCGGCGGCGAGATCGTCCTTTCCCTTGATGTAAAGCGCGGCCGCCGCGAGGTACTTCGCGTCGTCCTCGTTGTCGAAATGCTGGTCCGCGGCGTAGTCGTCCCGGGCGGCCTTCATGGCCGCCTGCGCCTTGGGCTTGCCGAGCGCATCCGCGATGCGGCTCAGCGCATCGCGAACAGCGGATTCGTCACACGCGGACTCGGCGACGGCAGCAGCCGGCGCGAGCGCCGTGAGGAAAGCGGCGCCGGCCATGGTGAGCCGGCGCCGCCGCATCTCAAGCGGCCTGCTTCAGGTGATCGCGGATCAGCACTTCCGCGATCTGCACCGCATTCAGCGCGGCACCCTTGCGCAGGTTGTCGGAGACCACCCAGAGGTTGAGGCCGTGCGCCACCGTCGGGTCCTTGCGGATTCGGCTGACATAGACCTTGTCCTCGCCGGCGCATTCCACCGGCGTCACATAGCCCTCGTCGGCGCGGTGGTCGATGACGCTGATGCCGGGGGCGCTGCGCAAGGCGGCACGGGCGTGCTCCGCCGACATCTCGCTCTCGAACTCGACGTTGACCGCCTCGGAATGGCCGATGAAGACCGGCACCCGGACGCAGGTCGCGGTCACCTGGATGTCGGGATCGAGGATCTTGCGGGTCTCGACCGCCATCTTCCACTCCTCCTTGGTCTGGCCGTCGTCCATGAAGACGTCGATATGGGGAATGACGTTGAAGGCGATCTGCTTGGTGAACTTCTTGTGGTCCAGCGAGCCGTTGGTGAAGACGTTGCGGGTCTGGTTGAAGAGCTCGTCCATGCCCTCCTTGCCGGCGCCGGAGACCGACTGGTAGGTCGCGACCACGACGCGCTTGATCTTGACGAGATCGTGCAGCGGCTTCAGCGCCACCACCATCTGGATGGTGGAGCAGTTCGGGTTGGCGATGATGCCCTTCTTGCGATAGAGCGCGATGTCCTCGGGATTGACCTCCGGCACCACCAGCGGCACGTCGGGATCCATGCGGAAGAAGCTGGTGTTGTCGATCACGATCGCGCCCGCCGCCGCGGCCTTCGGCGAGAACTCCGCCGAGACCTTGGCGCCCGGCGAGGAGAGCACGATGTCGATGCCCTTGAAGTCGAACTTGTCGAGCTGGCGGACCTTCAAGATGTCGTCCTCGCCGTAGGAAACCTCCTGGCCCACGGAGCGCGCGGAGGCGAGCGGAATCACCTCCTTCACGGGGAAACTGCGCTCGGCCAGAGTCTGCAACATCTCGCGGCCCACATTGCCCGTGCCGCCGACCACCGCCACTCGATAACTCATCTCATCCTCGCATCGCGTCTTGATTGATTGAAACAAAGCCCAAAACGAAATCGGCCGCACAAGGGTGCGGCCGATCGAAATCGTCGAAAGGCCGCAGGCTCACCCGCCGGTTTTGCTCCCGGTGGTGCCGGTGGTGGTCGGCAGCGGCAGCTGGCTGCTGTCCGACGTCTGCTGCTGGGTGGTGGTCTGCGCGCTCTTGTCGCCATAGGGGCAAGCTGATGCCGCGCCGGCCGAAGCCAGCAGCGTCAGTCCTGCCAGTCCAAGTACCAATGTGCGCGTCATGATCAGGCCCTCCGGCTAGATCTCCAGGGGCGCGAGTGTACCGCCGGGAGCCGGGGCGGAGAAGCGTTATTTTGCCGGAAAACCCGGCGAATCGCCGGGTCTGCCATGTGGCGGCGCGCAATTTCCTATTTGACCGAGGCGACCTTGAAGGTCCGCGTGACGCCGTCATGCTCGGTCACCGAGACGTATTCCCCGGCCAGGAACCGGTGCCGGTCGAACTTGAAGGCCGGCTCGTCGTCGTCCTTGCCCTGCTCGTAGGAGAAGACCCAGCGGTCCGGCCCCAGATGCAGCAGCGCACCCTGCTGGATCTTCTCGCCGGGGAAGAACCGCCGCACCCGGCATTGGGCGCGGTGCTGCTTCCAGGCCGCGGCGTCGAGATGGCCGTCGGGCGTCAGCGGCGCCGTGAACTCGTAGCCGGTGTCGCTCCGCCCCTCCGGGTTCTCCTTGGTGCGGGCGAGCTCCAGGCGGATGGTCTTCAGCGTGGCACTCATGGCTAGACCTCAATGCGCCATCAGGACCGGGAGGTCGGCGTGATCCATCATGTGGCTGGTGACGCCGCCCAGCATCAGCTGGCGCAGGCGGCCGTGGCTGTAGCCGCCCATCAGCACGAAGCCGGCCTGCATGGCATGCGCCGTCGCCAGGATCTGCTCGGCGGCGCTGCCCCCCGTATGACCTGCGGCCTGGTGGGCGTCGGTGACCGAGGCGGCGACGCCTTCCCAGGCGAGATAGCGCACCAGATCGACCGCCGGATGGCGGTCCTTCTTGCCTTCCTTCACCGAGAGCACGCGGACATGGCTCATGCCGCGCAGGAGGTCGATCGCCGCGGAGATCGCGCGGGTCGCCTCGATGCTGCCATTCCAGGAGATCAGCGCCGGGCCGGAGGCGAGCTTCTCCAGCGTCGCCGGGTCGACGCCGTGCGGGACCAGCAGCACCGGCTGGCCGGCGCCGAACAGGGCGTCCTCCATGCGGCTCAGCACCTGGTCGCCCGCCTCCTCGCCGGTGGGGCGGCCGATCACCACGAGATCGGTCAGGCGGCCGAACTTGATGACGAGCTCGTCCTCGGCGCCTTCCTCGACGTCGTAGGCCGTGGTGACGCCGGTCCTGAGGCTCGGCTCCTTGTCGAGCTTGAGCCCGCGCTCGGAGCGCCAGGCCTCGAAGGTGGCGGCCGCCGCCTTGGCGCGGGTCTCGGCATGGCGCTCCACCGCCTCGATGAGCTCGGTGGCGGCGACGCCGACATCGACCATCAGGGGCACGGATTCCATCGGATCGACCTTGATGTGCAGGGCGGCGATGTGGGCGCCGCTCTTCTTCGCCAGCACCAGCGCCGCGTCGAGCGCGCCGCGATCCGCGTCGTAGCCGAACACCGGGACCAGGATGTGTCGGAAGGCCATGTTCATTCTCCAGCAATGGGGTGATCGGAAGGATCACCGGAAGACGGCGCCGGCGTCGCCGCCGGTCTTATGAAATCAGTATGCCAGTTTCCGCCAGGCCATCTTGACTTGAATCAAGCGTCGCGGAAACCGCCCCCGTCCTGCAGCCGGATACCGGAGCCGGCGGAGTCCGATCGGAAAGCGATCGGAGAATCAACCCCTTAGGCGCCGAGGCGATCCAGCTCTTTCAGGATCTCGTCGCCCATCCGCGTGGTGGAGACCAGCGTTGCGCCGGGGCTCATGATGTCGCCGGTGCGGAAGCCGTTGGCGACCACGTTCTTCGCCGCCTGGTCGAGGAGATCGGCCTCCTTCGCAAGGTCGAAGGAATAGCGGAGCATCATCGAGAGCGAGAGCAGCGAGGCCAAGGGATTGGCCTTCTCCTGTCCGGCGATGTCGGGCGCCGAGCCGTGCACCGGCTCGTAGAGCGCACGGCGTCGGCCCTGCTGGTCGGAGGCGCCGAGCGAGGCCGAGGGCAGCATGCCGAGCGAGCCCGTCAGCATCGCCGCGCAATCGGAGAGTAGATCGCCGAACAGGTTGTCGGTGACGATCACGTCGAACTGCTTCGGCTGGCGCACGAGCTGCATCGCGCAGTTGTCGGCGTACATATGGGAAAGCGCCACGTCCTGGTACTCGGCGGCATGGAGCTTCGTCACCTCCTCGCGCCAGAGCAGGCCGCTCTCCATCACGTTGGCCTTCTCCACCGAGCAGACCTTCCTGCCGCGCTTCCGCGCGAGGTCGAAGGCGACCCGCGCCACGCGCACGATCTCGGAGGTGGTATAGACCTGGGTGTTGATGCCGCGGCGCTCGCCGTTGGGCAGGGTCTCGATGCCGCGCGGCTGGCCGAAATAGACGCCGCCGGTCAGCTCGCGGACGATCATGATGTCGAGGCCCCTGACCAGCTCGGTCTTCAGGCTCGAGGCCTCCGCGAGAGCGTCGAACACCAGCGCCGGGCGGAGGTTGGCGAAGAGCTCCATCTCCTTCCGCAGGCGCAGCAGGCCGCGCTCCGGCTTCACCTCGAAGGGCAGGCTGTCCCACTTCGGCCCGCCGACGGCGCCGAGCAGCACGGCGTCGGCTTGAAGCGCCTTCTCCATCACCGCATCGGTCAGCGGCGTCTTGTGCTTGTCGTAGGAAGCGCCGCCCACCAACTCCTCGCCGACGTCGAAGCCGAGCCCCTGGCGCTTCTCGTACCAGCCGAGCACGCGCTTCACCTGGGTCATGACTTCCGGGCCGATGCCGTCACCGGCCACGATCAGCAGTTTCTTGTTGGCAGCCATATCCGATCTCTTCAAAGAAAAGGCCCGGCAGGAGATGCCGGGCGCGGTGGAAACGAAAGCTCGTTTAAGCGGCGGTGCCCTGCCAGAGCCAGGGCTGGGAGAGCTGGTTCTTCTCTTCGAAGCTGTCGATGAAGGTGCTCTTCTCCTGGGTGAGGCCGATATCGTCGAGGCCGTTCAGCAGGCAGTGCTTGCGGAAGGGATCGATGTCGAAGCGGAGGCGGCCGCCGTCCGGGCCGGTGATCTCCTGCTTCTCGAGGTCGATCGAGATGATCGCATTGGCGCCGCGCTGGGCGTCGTCCATCAGCTTGTCGAGGTCTTCCCTGGAGACCTTGATCGGCAGGATGCCGTTCTTGAAGCAGTTGTTGTAGAAGATGTCGGCGAAGCTCGTCGAGATCACGCAGCGGATGCCGAAGTCGAGCAGCGCCCAGGGCGCATGCTCGCGCGAGGAGCCGCAGCCGAAATTGTCGCCGGCGACCAGGATCTTTGCCTGGCGGTAGGCCGGCTTGTTGAGCACGAAGTCCGCGATCTCCTTCCCGTCCGGCGTGTAGCGCATCTCGTCGAACAGGTTCTTGCCGAGGCCGGTGCGCTTGATGGTCTTCAGAAACTGCTTCGGGATGATCATGTCGGTATCGACGTTGATCATCGGCAGCGGGGCCGCGACCCCGGTCAAGGTCTTGAACTTGTCCATCTTTCGAGCACCTTCCGGTGGCAACAGGGCCGCTGTTATGGCATGGGTATCTCCGGCCCTCAAGGCCCGGAGGCGGCTGAATCCGGGCGTGTTGGACAAGGATCAGCGCAGCAGGACCGAGGGAACAGCGTGTCGTTCAGGAAAATCGCCGCTCTGGCGCTGCTGCTGGCTGCCTGCGAGACCGCGGCTCCGCCACCCGCGCAAGTCAGCCCCGCCGACATTGCAAGGCAGGCCGCAGCGCCGATCCCGGTCAGCCCGCGGGTCGCCAAGATCTATCGCGAGGACTATCTCGCCCAGGTCGGCAAGGACAGCTCAGGCGTCTTCGCCATCTCGCCCAACGGCAACCGGTTCTATTTCCGCACCTGCCATCACCCCGATTGCGGTCTCAGCGAGGACGAGCTGGCGGCCCGGGCGATCGACCGCTGCAACATCGGGATCCCGAGCGGCGACGCCAAGCAGAAGTGCCTCGTTTTCGACCGAAGTGGGACTGTGGTCCAGCCGTACCGGTTCTGGACCGAGGTGGATTTCGACGCGCCGATCAGTCCGCCGCCGGCGCTCGTCGTCACCGATGCACAAACGCTCGCTCCGGGCCGGTTCACGGCCATGACGCCGGAGGGCCAGCTGGCGATCAGCCTCCGCGCCGACGGCCGCGCCTACTTCTGGGACACCGGCGACACCTTTCACCAGGGAACCTGGTCGGTGAAGGACAGCGGCCTCTGCGTCACTTCGGTCGATCAGCGCGCCACCGTCACCTGCGGTACGCTCTACGGTACCGATCCCGCGCACATCGTTGGCGTCAGGCTTGATCTCTTCCCGGGCAGGTTCCTGCCGGTCACCCGCCTCTCATCGCCGAGCGAGTGACGTGCGGCACTAGGCATTGCGTTTCAGCCTGTTAGACTGGCCCATTTCCTGATGGGTGGGACGACGGAAGCCGCATGCTGAAGGCCTGGGGAATCGTGATACCGGGGGTGCTGCTCGTCGGCGCCACGGCCCTCCGAGTATCGGATCCCGTGCCGATCCAGGAGGTGCGGAATCTGGTCTTCGACAACTACCAGCGCATGCAGCCGCGCATCTACGACAAGGAGCTGCCGGTCCGGATCGCCGATATCGACGAGAAGAGCCTCGCGAAATTCGGACAATGGCCCTGGTCGCGGAGCGTCCTTGCCAAGCTGGTCGATCGGTTGAATGAGCTCGGGGCCGCAGTCATTGCATTCGACGTGATCCTCGCAGAGCCGGACCGTTTATCACCTCAATCGCTGGCAGAAACGCTGCCGGACGACCCGGCGTTCGCCGAGGTCAGGCACCGCATCATGCAGTTGCCCGATCCCGACACTCAGCTCAGCAATTCGATCGCCAAAGCCCCCACCGTGCTCGGCTTCGCGATGCTCAACTATGATCCGAAGCGGCCGGAGACCAAACCAAAGCCGATCGGCGGTTTCACCTTCGTGGGGGACAATCCGCTCTACTTCGTCCACGGCTTCGATTACGTCGTCGGCGCCATGCCTCAGTTCCAAACGGTCGCGGTCGGCAATGGTGCGGTGAACTCCGATCCCGATCCAGACGGCGTCGTTCGACGAGTCCCGCTGGTATTGAATTATCGAGGCAACATAGCCAACGCCATGCAATCCACGGATGGTTTGCTGCCGTCATTGACCCTGGAATCGATCCGGTCCGCCTTGCAGGCGCAGACCTATACGATCCGCTCGACGGGTGCGAACAACGAGCTTGGAAGTACCAGACTGGCCTACGGTGTCGGGGCCATACGCATCGAAGGCTCGCCGGTTATCATCAAGCCGAACCGCGCTGGCGAGATTCTGCTCGACGACACGGGTCACCAGTCGGAACGCTTCATTTCCATCGCCGACCTGTTCGACCCCAGCTTTCCGCGCGATTCGGTGCAAGGACGAATAATCTTGGTCGGTACTTCGGTCGAGGGACTGAAGGACATGCATTCCTCGCCCCTTTCATTCAGCATCCCGGGCGTCGAGCTGCATGCCGAGGCGATTGAACAGATCCTAGCGACCGCCCTGACTGGCGCGCAGCAATTGCAGCGACCTTATTGGAGCGACGCCGCCGAGATCACCTATCTGATCGCTTTCGGCATGCTGGCGATCGCCTTCGCCTATCGCGCCGGCGCGCTTTCGGGCCTCTTGGTGGCCGGGATCGCCGTCGTCGTCGCCTTCGGCGGCAGCCTCTGGCTGTTCCAGCATCAGCGCCTGCTGGTCGATCCGCTCTATCCCGCCGGGACGGCGGTCATCCTGGTCATGGCG
>DATKNM010000528.1:0-3013 GCA_035541335.1 Binatia bacterium | reverse complement strand
GTACGCATCCGGCGAAGGCCGCCTTGCGGGGTGATGGCGGTTCCCTGAGGTTGTGACCTTAAGTCTAGCTTTAAGGTCATCAGGTCGATGCGGGTCGAAGTTCTGGAGGGCGCCGAGCGCCGTCGTCGTTGGTCGCACGACGAGAAGATGCGGATCGTGGCGGAGACGTTGCAGCCGGGCGTCAAGGTGACGACGGTGGCGCGGCGGAACAAGGTCGCGAGCAGCCTGGTGTTCACCTGGCGGCGGCTGGCACGAACCGGCCAGCTCGGCGCCGCTCCTGAGCCGGCGTTCGTCCCTGTGCAGATTGCCGGGCCGGCGGCATCGCCACCGTCAGTCCCGGTGGCGCGAGGTGCACCGCACAGCGCACCGTCATCGAGCCGCCGCGGCGGGCTGATCGAGATCGATCTTCCTGGCGGCCGGCGGGTGCGTGTCGATGCGCAGTTCGACGCCGAGGCGCTGAGCCGGGTGCTCGACTTGCTGGAGCGGCGGTGATCCCGGTCCCGCAGGGCATCCGGGTCTGGCTGGCGACCGGGCACACCGACATGCGCAAAGGCTTTCCCGGGCTCGCCCTGCTGGTGCAGGAAGTGCTGAAGCACGATCCGCACAGCGGGCATCTGTTTTGCTTTCGCGGTCGCCGAGCCGATCTTTTGAAGGTGATCTGGCATGACGGCCAGGGCGCGTGCCTGTTCAGCAAGCGGCTGGAGCGCGGCCGCTTCGTGTGGCCGTCGATGGCCGACGGCGCGGTGAGCATGACGCCGGCGCAGCTCGGCTACCTGCTGGAAGGGATCGATTGGCGGATGCCACAGGAGACCTGGCGCCCGCAAGCAGCGGGTTGACAGAAAGGCGTTGCATTCCTCCGCCGCCGTGATTCATTGCGGATGTGACCAACACACCCGCGCCGCTGCCGACCGACCTTGCCGCGGCGCACGCGATGATCCTCGCCGAGCGCAGCGCGCGCCTGGCAGCGGAAGCCAAGGCCGAGGAAGTCTTGGCGGCGCGGCTCGAGATCGAACGGCTGAAGCTGGAGATCGCCCGCCTGCGGCGGGAGAAGTACGCACCGTCCTCCGAGCGCGCCGCCCGCATCGAGCAGTTGGAGCTCTCACTCGAAGTGCTGGAAGAGACCGCCGCGGAGACGAATACCGTGGCCGAGGCGCAAGAGCCCGAGACCCAAGTACGCGCGTTCGGCCGCCGCAAGCCGGCGCGCCGGCCGCTGCCGGAGCATCTGCCGCGCAAGCGCATCGTCCACCCCGTGCCGACCTCCTGCACCTGCTGCGGCGGCGAACTGCGCAAGCTGGGCGAGGACATCACCGAGACGCTGGAGCGGGTGCCGGCGAGTTGGTTCGTGGTCGAGCATGTGCGCGAGAAAATGTCCTGCCGTCGCTGCGAGAGGATTACCCAGCCGCCGGCGCCGTTCCACCCGATCTCGCGCGGTCGGGCCGGCCCGAACCTGCTGGCCGAGGTGGTGTTCGGCAAGTTCGGGCTGCACTTGCCGCTGCATCGCCAGAGCGAGCGCTTCAGCCGCGAGGGCGTGCCGATCGATGTCTCGACCCTGGCCGACTGGGTCGGCGCTGTCGCCGTGTCACTTCGGCCTTTGACCGAGGCCATCGAAGCCCACCTCCGCTCGGCCGAGCGGTTGCACGCCGACGACACGCCAGTGCCGGTGCTCGCTCGCGGCAAGACGCGGACCGGCCGGTTATGGACGGTGGTGCGGGACGACCGCCCCTTCGGCGGACCCGATCCGCCGGCGGCGGCCTACTTCTACTCACCCGACCGGCGCGGCGAGCACCCCGAGAGCTTCCTCGGCGGCTTCGCCGGCATCCTGCAGGCCGATGCGTACTCCGGCTTCGGGCGGCTGTACGAGCATGGCCGCCAGCGCGGGCCGATGCGTGAGGCCGCCTGCTGGGCGCACGGCCGGAGGAACTTCTTCAAGCTCGCCGTGGAGAAGGCGCCGCTGGCGATCGAGGCGGTGCAGCGGATCGACGCCATTCTGGCGATCGAGCGCGAGATCAATGGGCTCACTGCCGAGGCGCGCCTCGCCGCCCGGGCCGAGCGCTCACGCCCGCTGGTCGACGACCTGGAGATCTGGCTGCGCGAGCAGCGCGGCAAGCTGTCGTCGAAGGCGGAGCTGGCCAAGGCGATCGGCTACATGCTCAGCCGCTGGCCATCCTTCACCCGCTTCCTCGATGACGGCCGTGTTTGCACGACCAACAATGCCGCCGAACGTGCGATCCGGCCTCTGGCCGTCGGGCGACGCAACTGGACCTTCGCCGGGTCCGATGCCGGCGGCCGGCGCGCCGCGGCCATGTATACGCTGATCGAGACCTGTAAGCTCAACGACGTCGATCCGCGCGCCTGGCTCGCCGACGTCCTCGAACGCATCGCCGATCATCCCGCTAACCGGCTCGACCAACTCTTGCCGTGGCGCTGGCGGACCACACGCGACATCAAGGACGCCGCAGCGTGATGGCGAAGCGGTGGTCCGCCGGCCTGTCGGATACTGAGAAGGCGCTCATTGCAGTAACCTGCCAGCGCTTCATCGACGACGTCCTGAAGCCGAGGTTCCTGCCGGCCATCCGCCCAACCGAGTTCAACTACCCCGTCGACATCCTCGGCAAGTGGCATGGCAACCGCTATCGCTTCATCCAGCGCTACCGATCCGGCTTCCCGGAGAACCTGGGCGAGGAGTTCGACAGCCCCTTCACGCGCCTCGACTGGGTCAGCCGCGACCGCTTCGATATCCAGTGGCATCGACACACGGGAAACTGGTTCTGCCTCCATCGCGGCCTGTCACTCGCCGACGCCCTCAAGACCATCGAGACCGACGGACTGCTGCATCCTCTGTAACACTTCCGCACTGGCGGTCCTCACCGGATGCGTACGATTCCGATGCCGAGGGGTACGTTATAGGCGCGGGCATGGATAATGGCATCCCGGTACTTTTTGAGCGTGCCAAATGTTCCGATAGCTTGCTGCATCTGAGACTTTTCGGCAGTGGAAAGATCGAGTTTGCTGA
>DATKNM010000527.1:0-2027 GCA_035541335.1 Binatia bacterium | reverse complement strand
AGCCCGGCGATCAGCTGGCCCATGACCGAGGGCTGGCCGATGCGCTGCATCGCCTCGCCCAGCAGGCGGCCGGCGACGACCAGGATCAGGATCTGGATGACGAACAGGGTTTCCGCGGACACCGCAGGACCAATGGCGCGGCCGGGTGAATGGTTCCTGCCGCACCGCCGGCGAAGTCGCCCCCTTTCATCGCCAAGGTGCGTGCCGGCTGATCGGAGAAGAAGAGGCCTGGGTGTCGCGCTATCGGCGGATTTCAAGCCTTTGGTTCTGCTCGCCTACCGCTTGCAGGTCCCCGGATCCGCGGCCCCTGCATCCCCCGTTTGGCCGGGGCGCGGATAGCCGGAGATGCGGTCGAACAGCCAGGTCAGGGGATCGTCGGTCCAGGCGTGGGAGACGAAGTCGTTGTGGACCGGCCCTTCTCCGGTGTCGAGGAACACCACGTCGCCGTTCTTGAGGCAACCCGGCGGATCGTTCTTGAACTCGACCCCCTGGTTCATCAGCAGGTCCTGGAGCGCGCCATTTCCCTGGGCGCTTGAGGCGGTGAAGGCGCTGAAGAAGAAGGCGGAGCCCTGGTGATCGCCGATCCAGTCGGCGAACTTGTCGGTCTCGTCATAGACCGCATCCAGCAGGATCAGGCCCTTCAAGCGCTTGCCCGCGCCGCCCAGCTCCGCCGACCAGGCGGCGGGCAGATAGCCGCCGCTGTAGGCGACCATGATCACCGGCATACGGGCGAACTGCTCGGCCGTGGCGCCCTGGCCGTCGAGCTTGGCGAGCTTGGCCGCCGCCTCGCGCAGGTAGCGGGCGAAGGCGCCGGGCCGCCAGAAGCCGCCGGCGCTGGAATCGAGCGCATCGACGGCCAGTTGCGGCGCGACGAGCACGGCATTGAGGCCGGACTCCGCCAGCTGCCGCGGCACCTGCTGGCGATCGACCACGTCGCGGCCGAGCATCGCCTGGTTGCCGTGGAAATAGACCACGATCGCCGCCGGTCGTCGCCGGTCGAAGCCGGGCGGGATGTAGAGCAGGCTGCGCCGGTCGCTGTAGGTCTGGTCCTCCCAATAGACGCCGCCCCGCGGCGAGGTGTGGCCGCGGCGGTCGCCGTCATGGGCATCGAGGAACGGCGTATCGACGTCGGTATCGGGTCCGTCGGTATCGTCCGGCGGGATCGCGCCGTCATAGGGGAAGGGCGCGCTGTCGAAGGCGACCAGCGCCGCCTTGCCGCCGGAGCCGCTCAGGGAATCGACGATGTCGTCGCTGTCGGAAAGGCTGTTGGCCACCGGGATATTATCCGCGCGGACCGCCGCTGCCGGGAGAGAGGCGCAGGCGATCGCAAGCAGCGTGATCAGGCGCTGAAAAGGCATGCACGATGACCCTCCAACCTGGGCCGGCGCTCAGGCCGGTCTCGCCGATCTTGGCAGCAGCACGGCGAAAAAGGAAGGAAGTGCCACGAGATAGGCGAGGCCGCTCAAGCTCAGCACGGCGCCGAGGCCGAAGGTGGTGGCGATGATCGGCACCAGCGTGGCGCCGATCACGGAGAAGCAGCCGTTGATGCCCCAGGCCCAGAGATACATGTGGTCCTTGCCGAGCCGACCCAGGGTGGTCATGGCGGTCGGCATCGGGAAGCCCATCAGGAAGGTGGGCGGTGCCAGCAGCAGGATCGAGCCGACCAGCCGCGCCGCATAGGGCAGGGCGCCGATCCGGTCCAGGACCGGGTCGATCAGGCTGCCATAGCCGATCAGCAGCGCGCCGATCAGCAGGAACACGATCGGCATGACGCGGCGTGCCCGGCCGAGGAAGCGCTCCGAGACGAAGCTGCCGAGGCCGGAGAAGACCAACATGCCGGTGATGAGCACGGCGGCCGAGATGGTGGCGTTGCCCAGCGCTTCGATGAACTTCGCGATGAGGCCGACCTCGACCATGATGTAGCCGAGGCCGAGGCAGGCGAAATAGACGATGGTGCCGAGCTTGCCGGGATTGTGCTGGAAGATCGCCCGCCAGCCGAGCAGCAGCGGCAGCAGGATCAGCACCGT
>DATKNM010000526.1:0-2181 GCA_035541335.1 Binatia bacterium | reverse complement strand
AAGCCGGTCTATCTGCGGGCGCCCGACGTGACCATGCCGAAGACTTCGGCGCCGACGCCGCCATGAGCGCGCATGCCTTGAAGATCCGCGCCGTCGAGAGCTTCGACCTGCCGGTGCTGGCGGCGCTGCACGAGGCTTGCTTCACCGCGCCCTGGGATCAGCATTGGAGCCAGCGCTCCTTCAGCGAAGTGCTGGCGATGCCGGGAGCGGGCGCGCGGATCGCGGCCGTGGGCGCGGAACCGGTCGGCTTCGCCTTGGCGCGGGTCGCCGCCGACGAAGCGGAGCTGCTGCTCCTCGGCGTCCATCCCGAATACCGTCGTGCCGGCCATGCCGGCGCGCTGCTCGCGCATCTCATCGCGGAGCTGACGGCGGCCGGCGCCAGCCGGGTGTTTCTGGAAGTCGCGGAGGCGAATGCGCCGGCCATCGCCTTCTATCGCTCCGCCGGCTTCCGGCCGGTCGGGCGCCGCCCCGGCTATTACGACGGCCGCGATCGGGGCGGGCGGGCCAGCGACGCGATCATCCTGGCCCGTGCGCTGCACGAAGAAATACCGCCAGATTAAATATCCACGAATTTTTTGGCGTGGCATTGCGCATTACTGATCGAAACAGTAATGTCTGGCTCCGAATATTTGGCAGGATGCGATCGATGTCAGAAGAACTGAAGCCGGGCAGCCTGCTGCAGATGGCGACCACCATCGTCGCCGCGCATGTCTCCAAGAGTACCGTTCCCGCCGCCGAGATTCCCCGCCTGATCGGCGAGATCTACCAGGCGCTGACGGGGCTCGCCAACGGCCGCGCCGCAATCGGCAACGGCCGCCAGGACCCCGCGGTCTCGGTCAAGAAGTCGGTGACGCCGGACTACATCATCTGCCTCGAATGCGGTCGCAAGCAGAAGATGCTGAAGCGGCACCTGCGCACCACCTACGGCCTCTCGCCGGAGCAATACCGGGCGAAATGGGGCCTGCCGCCGGAATATCCGATGGTATCCCCCAACTACGCGAAGAAACGCAGCTCGCTCGCGCGCCAGATCGGCCTCGGCACCGGCGGGCGCCGGCGCTGAGTCCAAGTCCACATTTGCCGCCGGTTTCCCGGAGTGGCGTCTTTGCGCGGTGTTTTTGCTTGGCTTCAGCGACGACCGGCGGGCAGAATGCCGGGACGTGAATCGGGATTGACCGAGTGATGGACGGAGAACGCAGCGTCGTGCCTTCGCGGCTGGAAAAACTCTGCACGGAAAAGGGGCTGAAGATGACGGAGCAGCGCCGCGTGATCGCGCGCGTGCTCTCCGACGCCGCCGACCACCCCGACGTCGAGCAGGTGCACAAGCGTGCGACCAAGATCGACCCCAACATCTCGCTGGCCACGGTCTATCGCACGGTGCGCCTGTTCGAGGAGGCGAGCATCCTCGAGCGCCACGATTTCGGCGACGGCCGCGCGCGCTACGAGGAGGCGCCGGAGAGCCATCACGACCACCTGATCGACATCCAGTCGGGCCGTGTGATCGAGTTCTCCAACGAGGAGATCGAACGACTGCAGAATCGCGTCGCCGACGAGCTCGGCTACAAGCTGGTCGGCCACCGGCTGGAGCTCTATGCCGTGCCGGTCGCCGGCAAGCCGCGCGACGCGAAAAAGCAGTGACCGGGATGGCCGCTCCGCTCCCGAGCCGAGCCGATTCGAAGACCCGCCCGGTCGATCTCAGGATCGGCGACCTCGAGATTCGCCTCGCCGAGACCGAGGCCGAGATCGCTGCCGCGCAAGCGCTGCGCTACCGCGTGTTCTACGAGGAGATGTCCGCATCGCCGACGCCGGAGATGGAGACCGCGAAGCGCGACTTCGACTCCTTCGATCCCTATTGCGACCACCTGATCGTGATCGATGCGCGCAAGGGCGAGGGTGCGGCGGGAATCGTCGCCACCTACCGGCTGCTGCGCCGCCCGGGCGCCGCCAAGCGCGGCCAGTTCTACTCGGTCGACGAATACGACATCTCCGCGATCGTCGCGCATCAGGGCGAGATCCTGGAGCTGGGGCGTTCCTGCGTCGATACCGCCTATCGCTCCAAGGCGGTGATGCAACTCTTGTGGAAGGGCATCAGCGAGTACGTCTTCCATTTCGGCATCGAGATCATGTTCGGCTGCGCCAGCTTCCCGGGCACCGATCCCGCGCAGCATGCGGTGACGCTCTCCT
>DATKNM010000525.1:0-2924 GCA_035541335.1 Binatia bacterium | reverse complement strand
GGGCTGCAGGTCGGCGAGCCAGCCGGCCTCGGGAAACTCGCCGGCCCAGAGGAAGTCGACCTCGAGCACGTTGTAGTAGCTCGCATTGCCGATCAGCTGGGTCACCAGCTTCTGGTGCATGTCGGAATAGACCAGCTTCTGGAACTCGACCTTGATGCCGGTCTGCTTGGTGAAGTCCGGCAGCATCGCCTCGATGATGTGCGTCTCCGGCACATCCTCCATGAGCGCGTGGAGTGTGATGTCCTCCGCCCGCGCCGGCCCGCTCGCCATCATGAGCGTCGCCAGCGAGGCACCGCCCAGCATCGTCGTCAGCGTTCGTGTATTCATGTTTACCTCCCTTTTCCGAAACGGTGATTGATGTGCGTGGTAATCATCCGATGGTCATTGTGGTGATCATGATTCATTTGATTGCGCCGAAGGTCAGCCCTCGGACGAGATAGTTCTGGATGAAGCGCGAGGCGATCAGCAGCGGCACCACGCCGAGGACGACGCCGGCGGAGACCTCGGCGATCTGCACCCCGTTCTGCGACTGCAGGGCGGCGAGCGACACCGGGATCGTCGCGGTGGTCGGGCCGGTCAGGACCAGCGCGAAGAGGAACTCGTTCCAGGCAAGGATGAAGCCGAGCACCGCGGCCGCGGCGAGTCCCGGCAGCGAGACCGGCAGCACGATCTTCCAGAACGCGCGCCAGACCGTCGCCCCGTCCACCATCGCCGCCCATTCCAGTTCCACAGGCACACCCTCGAAGAACCCCATCAGGATCCAGGTGAGGAACGGCAGGTTCAATGCGGCATAAGCGATCACCAGGCCGCTGACCGAGTTGGTGAGGTCGAAGGTGCGGAACAGGGTGAAGACCGGCAGCACGATCGCGACCGGCGGCAGCATTTGCGTCGCCAGGATGACGAAGCGGCTGACCTGCCCGCCGGTGCGATAGCGGGCGAAGGCATAGCCCGCCATGGCGCCGAGCGGCAACGCCAGCAGGGTCGAGACCGTCGCAGCGGTCAGGCTGTCCGCATAAGCCAGCCAGAACTTGTCCTTGACCAGCAGCTTCACATAATTGTCGAGGGTGAAGCCTGGCAGGATCGCGATGCTGTAGGCGGTCGATTCCGGTACGAAGCTGGTCCGCAGCACCCAGAGCGGCGGCAGCGCGATGTAGAGCGAGAACAGCGCCAGCACCGCATGGGTGATGATGTTGCCCCGCCTTTCCTTGTCCCGCCTTCTCATCGATCGCGCCCTCAATCCATCGTCACGCCGCCGGAGGCGTTGATCGCCTCGCCGGTCAGGAAGCGCGAGAGATCGCTCGCAAGGAAGAGTACGATGTCGGCCACGTCCTCCGCCTCCTGCAAACGCCCCAGCGGCGTCAGCGTCACGTATTCCTTGCGCACTGCCTCGGGATCCATGCCGCGGAGCTTGCCTTCCCAGACGACCTCGCGTTCCTGCATGCTGGTGCGGACAAAGCCCGGGCAGACGCAGTTGACCCGGATGCCATGCGGTCCCATCTCCCGCGCCAGCGCCTGGGTGAAGCCGACGACGGCGAATTTGCTGGCCGAATAATGCGCCAGCAGCGGCGCGCCGAGCTTGCCGGCGAGGGAAGCGGTGTTGACGATGACACCCTTGTGGCCGCTTGCGATCCAGCGCCGCACCGCCGCCTGGTTGGTGAGGAAGACGCCCTTGGCGTTGACGTCCATGTTGGAATCCCACTCCGCCTCAGTGAGATCGACCGTCGCGTTCATGGTCGAGATGCCGGCATTGGCGCAGACGATGTCGATGCGGCCGAAGGCGGCTTCCGCCTGCTCGAACACCTTGGCGGTCGCCGCCGCATCGGTGACATCGAGCTCCGCGGAGATCGCGTCCGAGCCGATCTCCTTGGCAAGCGCGGCCGCGGCCGAGCCGTTCTTGTCCGAAACCGCAACCCAGGCGCCCGCGCCGGCGAGCGCCTTGACGATCGCCTTGCCGATCCCCGAAGCGGCGCCGGTCACCAAAGCGGTCTTTCCATCCAGCAGTTTCGTGTCGCTCACGCAGCGTCTCCCGTCTTGATCGCATTCGATCCCGTATTGGGGTCGAGGCGCGGATAGAGCGTCTTCAGCCGCTCATAGGTCTCGCGGAAATTGGCATAGGCACGGTCGTAAATGCGGCTTCGTGCCGGATCAGGCCGGAACACTTTGCCCTGCGCCACGTAGCGGCTGACCCCGGCTAGATCCTGGAAGGCACCGATGCCGTAGCCCGCCACATAGGCGGCGCCCAGCGAGGAACCCGGATGCTCGTCGATCCGTGTCACCGTGACGGAGAGCGTGTCGGCCGCGATCTGCAGCCAGAGATCACTGGCGGCGCCGCCGTCGCAAGCGAACACCCGCTCGACCTTCAGCCCCATCTCCTTGAAGACGTCGACATGGTGGCGAAAGCCGAAGATCACGCCTTCCAGCGCCGCGCGCCAGATGTGCGCGAGCTTGTGATGGAGTCCGAGCCCGACGATCGTGCCTCGGGCATGGGGATCGTGCAGCGGCGTCTTCTCACCGAGGAAATACGGCAGCAGCACCACGCCGTCCGATCCCGGCGGCAGCGGTGCCGCCTGGCGGTCGAGCCAGGCATGGACCGAGAGGCCGGCCTCTCTCGCCTTCTCGGCCTCGCCGGCGCCGAGTTCCCGCACGATCCAGTTCAGGAGACTGCCGCTGGCGGCGGTGCAGCCATTGCTGAAATAGTGGTCGGGCAGGATGTGATAGTCGATGAACATCCGGGGATCGGTCGCGGCCTTCGCCGTCGAGAGCAGGATGTCGCCGGCGCCGCCGAACTTGAGGACGAGGTCGCCGTCCCGCGCGGCCCCCGCCACATAGGCCGAGGCGACGTGGTCGGCGCAGCCTGCGACCACCGGCGTGCCGGCCTTGAGGCCGGTCGCCTTGGCGGCTTCCGCGGTCACCACGCCGAGCCG
>DATKNM010000524.1:0-4317 GCA_035541335.1 Binatia bacterium | reverse complement strand
ATTGTACTTGTGCTCGGGCACCTTCATCTTGAAGCCCCAGGCATTGTCCTCGGGCATCTGGTCGCGCTCTTCGCGCAGGATGATGTGCTCCGGCTTGTCGTCCAGCAGCTTCTCGACCACCGGCAGCAGCTTGACCGGCAGTGCAGCCTGGCGCTTCAGCTCCTCGTGCGAGAGGCCGACCCGGTCGTCGAGGGTCCGGGTCCAGGTGCGCTCGGCGACCTGCTTCAGGCGTTCGATCTTCTCCGGCGCCATGCCCTCGCCGCCGATGTTGGATTCGGCAACCAGGGCGTAGTCGGCGTCGATCTCGGCGTTGAACGCCTTGAGCTGCGCATCGAGCGCGGAGAGATCCTGGCCGGCCAGGCGCTCGCGCAGCAGCTTCACCTCCTGCTCGCGCTTCACCACCTCGAAGCGGGTGCGGATCTCATGGATGCGGTTATAGAGCGTCTCCAGCTTCGTGGCCTTGTCCACCACGTATTCCGGGGTCGTCACCTTGCCGCAATCATGCAGCCAGCTCGCGAGCTCCAGCGCTTCCCATTCCTCGTCGGTCAGGCGGAAATTGGCGAACGGGCCGTAGTTCTGCTTCGTCGCCGCCTCGGCCAGCATCTTGGCCAGTGCGGGGACGCGGGTGCAGTGGCCGCCGGTATGCGGCGACTTGCGGTCGATCGCGCTCGCCACCAGCTTGATCAGCGAATCCATCAGGTTCTTCTGGGCGATCATCAGCTGCTTGTTCTCGAGCGCGATGGCGGCCGAGCCGGCGATCGCCTTGATCAGCGACTGGAGATCGCCCGATGCGCTCTCGTCGGTCGCGCCGTCGGATTCGGAGACCAGCAGCACGACGCCGAGGGCCTCGCCGCGCGGGCTCAGGAGGGGCACGGCGATCAGCTCCACGTGCGCGCTGGCGACGCCGAGCTTGGCGGCGAGCGCACGGTCGACGGATTTGAGGTCGCTGCTCGGCACCGTCCGGTCCTCGATCTTGCGGCGGAGAGCCGCGTCGGTGACGATGCTGTTGCGGATCTCCAGCGGCACGCGCGCGACGTAGGATTCGTCGATCGTGTCGAAGGTGGTGCCGTCGGCGATGCGGCCGACCTCGAGGCGGAGGGCGCTGCCGTCCTCTTCCAGGAGATAGATCACGCCGCCGGCCGACCGCGCGACATCGACCATCTCGCGCAGGATGCGGTTCAACAGCGAGGTGAGGTCCCGCTCCGCGGTCAAGGCGGTGCCGATCTCGAGGAAGCGGCGGATCGTGGTCTTCATCTCGTTCATGATGATCGAGAGCTCATCGACCTCATGAATCCCGGTGTTGACGGTGACGGAATTGGAGAAGTCGAAGTCGCGGATCGCCTGGGCCTCGTCGGTCAGGGTCTTCAGCGGTTTCGAAAGCTGGCGGGCGAGCGCCCAGACGCAGAAGATCGAGAGCAGGAGCAGCACGCCCGAGACCAGTTCCAGGGTGGACTGGATGCGTTGCACCGCGACCGGCACGAGCTCGGCGGGAATGGTGGAAAGCTGGCGGAACTGCAGGATGCTATAGGTGCCGATCGTCACCATGGCGATGATGAGCAGCGCCGCGAAGAACGCCGTGATGTGTTGGCGCAGCGGGTATTTCTTCGGCTGCTTTCGCAGCGCGAAGGTGGCGCGTAGAACCGTCGTCTGCATGCTCTCGTGGCCTCTCGCCAACGCACACGGTAATGTAGGGGAGCGGCGTAAGCACTCTGCTACCCATCGTAGTATCCGGCAAGATGGTTGTTAGCTCGTTAATCAACCCGGGGCCGTGACGAGGATCACCAGATCCCGGTGTGCGGCGCCTGAATCCGAGAGCTCGATAGGAAATAAATCGTGCATTCAGCACGCGCAGCGATGCGCCGCCGCGAAGAGCGATCCGAAGAGGATCAATCGCTGAGATTTGCGCTATAGGGCGGCGTGATAACCGAGTTGTTGGGAGACGGTCCCGGCGCAGAGCTTGACGCGCTCGGAGAGTTCGCCGAGGCGGCTCTTCCAATCGCGCGGCTTCAAGCCGGTGACGCTGATCGCGCCGGCCACGTGGCCGCCGCGGCCGAAGATGCAGGACCCGACGCAGGCGACGCCCTCGTTGTCTTCCTCGTCATCGACCGCATAGCCGCGTTCGGCGGAGGCGGCGAGCTCCTTCATCAGCTGCGGTACCACCGTGATGGTGCGCGGTGTCCGCTGCGGCAGGGGCGTACGCTCCAGGATGTGCCGCGCCTCCTCGACGGGGAGAGCGGCGAGCAGCGCCTTGCCGACGGCGGAGCAGTGCGGGAGCTCCCGCCGCCCCAACGCGGCATCGAAGCGGATCGCGCCCGGCGCGTCGACGCGTCCCACCACCACGGCATAGCCGTCGTCCAGGATCGCCAGCCGCGAGGTCATGCCGAGCTCCGCGGTGAGCTTGCGGAGTTCCGGCATCGCCACGTCGGCGATGCCGATATTCGCGATCGCGAGGTCGCCGAGCCGTGCCAGCGCCATGCCGAGCCGGTAGCGGCGATTGGCGCCCTCCGAGAAGTCGGAAAGGATGCCGCGAGAAAGGAGCGTCTGCAGCAGCGCGTAGACCGCCGCTTTGGAGAGGCCGAGCTCGCGGGCGAGATCGGTCAGCCGCGCCCCGTCGCGGCCGCGGGTTGCGATCAGCTCCACGAGGTCGAGGGCGCGGCCCAGGCTCTGCACGCGATAGCGCTCGTCGCCGGCGCGCGCTTCGGTTGCCCGCTCTTCGACCCTTTGAGCCACTTGATCCATCTCGTCTTCCCCCGATGCTCGCTATCCGGCAAAGCAAATTGACTTTGCCCCATGCTGCGCCCTAGTCTAGCGATACAAAACCTAGTTTGGCTATACAAAACGACAAAGCCAAAGGAAGCAGGGCGGCATGAGCGAGAAGCGGCGGAAGCTGCGCTCCAGCGCGTGGTTCGGCGGCGAGGGCAAGAACGCCTTCATGCACCGCAGCTGGATGAAGAACCAGGGCATCCCGGCTGATCTCTTCGACGGTCGCCCGGTGATCGGCATCTGCAACACCTTCTCCGAGCTGACTCCCTGCAACGCCCATCTCCGCCAGCTCGCCGAGCATGTGAAGCGCGGCGTCTATGAGGCAGGCGGCCTGCCGCTGGAATTCCCGGCGATGAGCCTCGGTGAATCCAATCTGCGACCGACCGCCATGCTGTTCCGGAATCTCGCCAGCATGGATGTCGAGGAGTCGATCCGCGCCAATCCGATCGACGGCGTCATTCTGCTGGTCGGCTGCGACAAGACCACGCCGGCGCTGATGATGGGCGCCGCAAGCTGCGACCTGCCGACGATTGTCGTCTCCGGCGGGCCGATGCTGAACGGCGATTTCCGCGGTCAGAAGATCGGCTCGGGCACCCATGTCTGGAAGTTCTACGAGGACGTGAAGGCCGGCCGCATGTCGCTGGAGGACTTCCTCTCCGCCGAGCAGGGACAGAGCCGCTCGGCGGGCAGCTGCATGACCATGGGCACCGCCTCGACCATGGCCTCGATGGTGGAGGCGCTCGGCATCGGCATGCCGGACAATGCCGCGATCCCGGCGGTCGATTCCCGCCGCGCCGTCCTTGCGCAGCTCGCCGGGCGGCGCATCGTCAAGTTGGTGGAGGAGGATGTGCGCATGTCGCAGATCCTCACCAAGCGCGCCTTCGAGAACGCGATCAAGGTCAACGGCGCCATCGGCGGCTCGACCAACGCGGTCATCCACCTGATCGCGATCGCGGGAAGGCTGGGCGTCGATCTCGGCCTCGACGACTGGGATCGCCTCGGCCGCGACATCCCGACCATCGTCGACCTCATGCCCTCCGGCCGCTTCCTGATGGAGGATTTCTACTACGCCGGCGGCCTGCGCGCGGTGATGCGCGCGATCGGCAACGCCGGCTGGCTCGATCTCGACGCGATGACGGTCAGCGGGAAGACCGTCGGCGACCTCTGCCGCGAGGTTTCCAACTGGAATGAGGAAGTCATCCGTCCCCTGAACAATCCGCTGACGCCCCAGGGCGGCATTGCAATCCTGCGCGGCAACCTCGCGCCCAACGGCGCGGTGATCAAGCCTTCCGCCGCGACGCCGAAGCTGATGCAGCATCGCGGCCGGGCGGTCGTCTTCGAGAACATCGAGCACTACCACGCGCGGGTCGACGAGCCGTCGCTGGAGATCGACGCCGGCAGCGTGATGGTGCTGAAGAACTGCGGGCCGCGCGGCTATCCCGGCATGGCGGAGGTCGGGAACATGCCGCTGCCGGAGAAGCTGTTGAAGCAGGGCGTCACCGACATGGTCCGCATCTCAGACGCCCGCATGAGCGGCACGGCCTACGGTACGGT
>DATKNM010000523.1:0-3102 GCA_035541335.1 Binatia bacterium | reverse complement strand
GCGCCGCCCCCGACAAGGCGCCGAAGGGCAAGATGCCGTTCCTCGACGATGCCGGCGAGATCGTCGCCGACACCACCTTCATCCGCGCGCATATCGAGCGCAAATACGGCTTCGACTTCGACCGCGGCCTCGACAAGGTCGAGCGTGCCGAAGCCTGGGCGGTGGAGCGCATGCTGGAGGATCATCTCTACTGGGTCTGCCTGCACATGCGCTGGGCGATCCCGGAGAATTTCGCGAAAGGCCCGGCGCGGTTCTTCGACGGCCTCCCTGAGGCGATCCGCGACCAGGCGCGCGAAGGAGCGAAAGCCAAGGTGCATGGCTATCTGCATGCACAGGGCATGGGCCGCCACACGCCGGCCGAGGTTGTCGAGCTCGGCGACCGCACGCTGGAGGCGCTCTCCGCGCTGCTCGGCAATCGTCCCTGGCTGATGGGCGAGCAGCCCTGCGGCACCGACGCCACCATGACCGGCATCCTCGCCATGCTGCTGACCCCGGCGCTCGACTCCCCGATCCGCCAGCGCGCGCTGGGCTACGACAACCTCGCCGCCTATATCGACCGCGCCGTCCCGCATTTCTTCCCGGAGCACCCCTGGACGCCGGTCGCGAACAAGCGTGAATCGCCGGCCATGGCCTTTGCATAGATGAGCATTCGCATTAAATGCCGCCGATAAAGGTTTATCGCACAACGACATACGCAGGGTTCGTGGTGGCACCGGCGCGATAAAACCGGTAAGCAGGGGCATGTCTCCCGACAGCGATGTCGACATGCCCCTGGCTTCCGGTCTCCGTCCGTCGCGGACGACTCTGTCGTTTGAAACGCTGCTCGTCGGCTTGTTCTTCGTCTCCGGCATGCCGGCGCTGGTCTACCAGCTGATGTGGGAACGGGCGCTGTTCCGCATCTTCGGCGTCAACATCGAATCCGTCACCATCGTGGTCGCGGCCTTCATGCTCGGTCTCGGCCTCGGCAGCCTGTTCGGCGGCTGGCTCTCGGAGCGGCCGCGGCTGCGACTCCTGCCGCTGCTGGCGGCGCTGGAGCTGGGGATCGCCGCCTTCGGTCTCGGTTCCCTCTATCTCTTCGACTATGTCGGCGCGTTGGTCACAGGCTGGCCGCTCGCCGGCATCGCCTTCGCCTGTCTCGCGCTGGTGCTGGTGCCGACGCTGCTGATGGGCGCCAGCCTGCCGGTGCTGGTCGGCACGGTCGCGCGACGGCTCGGGCGGGTGGGCGATCCGCTCGGCCGGCTCTATTACAGCAACACCCTCGGTGCTGCCTGCGCCTGTCTCCTCGGCATCGTGGTGCTGTTCCCGTTCCTCGGCATGCAAGCCTCGATCGCCGTCGCCGCCTTGGTGAACGCCGCGGTCGCGGCCGGCGCGCTCGCGGCGGAATTCCTGCTGAAGCCTGCGGCCGGGCACGAGCCGATGTCGGGCTCATCGCCTCCGGCCGTCACCCGCCCGCCGGTCTCGTTCGTCGCGGCACTCCTGATCGCCTTCTGCGGCGGCGCCGTCGCCCTCGGCTACGAGGTCTTCTTCTTCCGCGTCTTCGCCTTCCTCACCGGCACGATGGCCCCGGCCTTTCCGCTGGTGCTCGGCGCCTTCCTGGCCGGCCTCGCCAACGGCGCCCGCCGGGCGGGCGGGCTCGGCGGATCGGACGCTGACGAGGCCGGCGAAGCGCGCGCCTTCGGCGTGGTGCTGCGCGGACTCGCCGGCGGTGCGATCGCCGGCCTCGTCTTCCTGCCGCTGCTGCGCTGGTCGGCGCCGCTGAACCACGCCCTCGCCATGGCGCTCGGCCTCGCGGTGATCTATCTCGCGGCGCGAAATTGGGGCCTGCTGCTGCCCTATCTTGCCGATCGCAGCATCGCCGCGGACCGCACGGCCGGGCGGCGGCTCTCCTACCTCTACCTCGCGAACATCCTGGGCTCGGCCGGCGGTTCCGTGCTGACCGGCTTCGTCCTCGCAGACCGGCTCGGCCTCGCCGGAATGGCGGCGGCGCTCGGCCTCGCGGCCGGCCTGGTCGTGCTGCTGGTGGGGCGCGGCATGAGACTCCCACCGCCTTCCGCGCTGATCGCGCCATCGCGGCGCTGGACGTGGGGCACCGCGGCCGCGATCGTTGCCCTGATCTGCCTCGAGGCGCCGCTCTCTCGGGGCGTGATCGATGCCATCCAGTTCGACCCGCACTGGCCGCTGACCGACGTGGTCGAGAATCGCAGCGGCATCGTCACCGTCGATGCCGAGGCGCGGGTCTATGGCGGCGGAGTCTATGACGGCCAGTTCAACATCGATCCGATGTCCGGCACCAACCTCATCGAGCGTGCCTATGCGGTTCAGCTCTATCGGCCGGATCCCGAGCGCGTGCTGGTGATCGGCATGTCCTCCGGCTCCTGGGCCCAGGTGATCGCCGGCCTGCCCGCGGTGCGCTCCATCACCATCGTGGAGATCAATCCCGGCTACGCGCGGCTGGTCGAGGCCAGGCCCATGGTCGCGTCGCTGCTGCGCGATCCCAAGGTGCGGCTGGTGATCGACGACGGGCGCCGATGGCTCAACCGCCATCCCGACCAGACGTTCGATCTCGTGCTCTCGAACACCAGCTTCCATTTCCGCGCCAACGCCAGCAACGTGCTGTCGCTGGAGTTCATGGACCTGGTGCGTCGCCATCTGCGGCCGGGCGGCGTGCTGTTCTACAACACCACCGGCTCGGTTCGCTCGCTCGTGACCGGATGCGTCGCCTTTCCGCACGGACTCCGCGTCAGGCTGTTCGAGGCGGTGGGCGATGCGCCCTTCGCCCTCGATCGCGAGCGCTGGCGCCGGTCCCTGCTGGACTGGCGGATCGACGGCCGGCCGGTCTTCGATCTCTCCCGGCCGCGCGATCGCGAGGTCTTCTCCGAATATCTCGCGCTGGCGGACGACCCCGCCGATCCCGGCATCCCGCTCCAGTCCCGCGCGATCGAGGACTGCGCCGACATCCTCGCCCGCACCGCCGGTGTCACCCCTATCACCGACGACAACATGGGCACCGAATGGCGCACCATCCTCGGCTTCCCGCCGTAGCCGAGGGACGCAGCGGCGCTCTTCAAGAGCCAGCGCGAGGGAAGTACTATTCGCACTCCC
>DATKNM010000522.1:0-7596 GCA_035541335.1 Binatia bacterium | reverse complement strand
CTCGACGCCGTAGAACTCGAGCTGGTCCTGGTCGATCGAGACCCGCAGGCGCGGCCGCGGCTGGCCCACCGAATCGTCGATATCGACGATGAAAGGCACCGAGGCGAAGATCGATTTCAACTTCGCCATGACCGCGCGGCGCGTGGCGGCGTCCGGGCCGTAGACCTCGGCGAGCAACGTCGCCAGCACCGGCGGTCCCGGCGGCACCTCGACCACCTTCAGCGCCGTGCCGGTCGGAAGGGTCAGCGCCTTCAGCCGGTTGCGGATGTCGAGCGCGACCGCGTGGCTGGTCCGGCTACGCTCCGCCTTGTCGGCGAGGTTGACCTGCAACTCGCCCTGCTCCGGCTGATGGCGGAAATAGCTGTGCCGGACGAGGCCGTTGAAGTTGAACGGCGCCGCGGTCCCGGCATAGGCCTGGATCGAGCGCACCTCCGAAGTCTTCTCGACTATGGCCGCCGCCTCCAGCAGCACCCGCTCGGTGTTCTCCAGGCTGGCGCCTTCGGGGAGATCGACGACCACCGAGAGCTCCGACTTGTTGTCGAAGGGCAGCAGCTTCACCGTCACATCCTTGGTCGCGAACAGCACGCAGACCGCGACAGTCGCGACGCCGACCGAGAGCAGGAAGGTCCAGGCCGCGCGGCGCGAGCCGACGATCGGACGCGCGACCTTGAGATAGAGCCGGCCCAGCCGGCCGATGGTCGCATGATGCGCTTCCGCCGCGGCAGCACCGTCGCCGCGCGGCGCCAGTTTCAGCATCAGCCAGGGCGCCACCACCATGGCAACCACGAAGGAGAACAGCATCGCGGCCGAGGCGTTGGCCGGGATCGGCGCCATGTAGGGGCCCATCAGGCCGGAGACGAACAGCATCGGGAGCAGCGCGGCGATCACGGTCAGGGTCGCGACGATGGTCGGATTTCCGACCTCGGAGACCGCCTCCACCGCCGCCTGCAGGCGCGGCCTTCCATCCCGCATCGCCCAGTGGCGCGCGATGTTCTCCACCACGACGATCGCGTCATCGACCAGGATGCCGATCGAGAAGATGAGGGCGAACAGGCTGACCCGGTTGATCGTGTAGCCCATCAGGTTGGCGGCGAACAGCGTGAGAAGAATGGTGGTCGGGATCACCACCAGCGTCACCACCGCTTCGCGCCAGCCGATCGCGAGCGCGATCAGCACGACGATCGAGACCGTGGCGATGCCGAGATGGAGCAGCAGCTCGTTCGCCTTGTCGTCGGCGGTCTTGCCGTAGTCGCGGGTGATCTCGAGGTTGAGATCGGCCGGAATGAGCCGGCCCTTCAGGGTGTCGGCGCGAGCCAGCACATCGCGGGCGACCACCACCGCGTTGGCGCCGGCGCGCTTGGCGATCGCCAGGCTGACCGCGGGGACCGGTGTCCAGGCGCCGGCTGCGGACTTCCCATCGCCGGCCATGCTCCAGACCCGGTGCTCCTCGGGGCTCGGACCGATCACCACATCGGCGAGGTCGCGGACGTAGACCGGCCGGCCGTCGCGGGTCGTGACCAGCAGGAGGCCGATATCCGGCACGCCGCCCAAGGTCTGCCCGGCGGCGACGGAGAACGTGCTGCCCGCTTCCCGCACGTTGCCAGCGAGGAAGGAACGGTTGGCGCCCTGCACCTTGGCGATCAGCTGCTGCAGGGTGACGCCGTAGAGCGCCAATTTCTCCGGATCGGGCTCGACCCGGATCTGCTGCGCGTCGCCACCGGCGATGTAGGTGAGGCCGACATTGTCGGCTTTGACCAGCTCGGCGCGAAGCTTGTCGGCGACCTCGTAGAGATCCTTGCCGGTCCAGCGCGCCGCCGCTTCCGGCTTCGGCGACAGGGTCAGCACGACGATGGCGACGTCGTTGATGCCGCGGCCGACGATCAGCGGCTCCGGGATGCCGATCGGGATCTTGTCGAAATTGGCGCGGATCTTCTCATGAACCCTGAGGATCGCGTCGTCCTCATTGGTGCCGACCAGGAAGCGCGCGGTGACCATGACCCGGTCGTCCTGGGTCTGGCTGTAGACGTGCTCGACGCCGTTGATGCTCTTGACGATCTCTTCGAGAGGCTTGGTGACGAGCTCGACCGCGTCCGGGCCCTTGAGCCCGTCGGCCTGGACCAGGATGTCCACCATCGGGACCCTGATCTGCGGCTCCTCCTCGCGCGGGATCACCAGCAGCGCGACCAGGCCGGCCGCAAGCGCGGCCAGCAGGAACAGCGGCGTCAGCGGCGAGCGGATCGCCGCCCGCGTCAGCAGGCCGGAGAGGCCGAGTTTCACGGCTGCACCAGGACGTCGCCCGCGCCGATGCCGGAGAGAATCTCGACGCCGTCCGGCGTCTCGCGGCCACGCTGCACCGGAACTTCGATCGCGGTGCCGTCCTTGGGTTGCAGCCTGACGTAGTCGATGCCGAAGCGCGTCGCGATCAGGTTCGCGGGAACGATGAAGGCCTGGCGATCGCCACCCGAGACCCAGACGCGAATCCGCTCGCCGACAAAATAGTCGGTCAGGCCTTTGACCTTGGCGTCGGCGACCACTCGGCCGTCCTCGATCTCGGGATAGACCAGGCTGATCGTGCCGGTCTTGGCACCGTCGAGGCCGAGATCCTTTCCGTCGAGCCGGATCGGATCGCCGGCTTTGAGGAACCGTGCATGGCGCTCCGGCACGCGGATGCGCAGCACGAAGTCCTGCTCGGCGATGGTCGCCAGCGGCTCGCCGGACATCACCACGGTTCCGGCGATCACCGGAACGGTCAGCACGCGCCCGGCGGTCGGCGCCAGCACCTGGCCTTCGGCCAGCTGCTGCTCGACGACGGCGCGCTGGCCGGTCTGGGCTTTCAGGCTGTTGCTGGCGACATCGACGTTGGTCTGGGCCTGGTCGAGCTGTTGCTTTGGAATCGCACCGGTCTTGTAGATGCGCTGCGCCCGGTCGAGGTCGATGTTCGCCTGGGCGAGCTGGGCCTTGAGGCCGGCGATCTGCGCGTCGAGGGAGCGGAGCTCCAGCACCAGCTTCTCGTCGCCGACGGTGCCGATCACCTGGCCGCGCTCGACCCGGTCGCCCTGGTGGACGCCGAGCTCGGCGATGGTGCCGCCGATCCGTGCCCGGGCGGGCACCACGTTGGCGCTCTCGACCGTCGCGAACACCGCTTTCTCGTCGGTCACGGTCACCGGCTGGACCGTGAAACCGTCGGCGACAGCCCGGCCGGTCAGGCTGAGCGCCAGGGCGAATGCGGTGAGGGCGATAGTGTGAAGCGGGCGCATGTCGGTCTCGTCTCGTGCGGTGCTATTCCCGCGGCTTGCCGGTCGCGGGGTCGAGCGTCACGGTCGGGAGCCCCGCCGCCTTCCAGGCCTGCAGGCCGCCGGTGAGGTGCGCCATGTGCTTGAGGCCTGCCGCCTGGCAACGGGCGATCGCCATGCCCGAGCGCTTGCCGGTGCCGCATTGGAAAATGATGTCGACGTTCTTCGGCAGGGCGTGGGGATCGAAGGTCGAGAGCGGGAACAGCATGGCGCCATGGATGCGCTCCGCTCCATATTCCGCCGGCTCGCGGACGTCGATCAGCTCGACGCCGCCGATCTTCATGCGGGCCGCCACTTCCTGCGGCGTCAGCTCCTGGATCTTGCTCATTTCCGGCTCCTCCTGGTCTTGCTGGTCCTGGATGTCGCTTTGGCCGCGACCGTGCCCTCCGGCGCGCAGAGCGGCGCCGGGGCACAATAGAGGGCATAGAGCGTCTGCAGCAGCGCCTTCGCCTGCGGGCTGCTGATCGCGTACCAGATGGTTTGCCCGTCGCGGGTGGCCGAGAGCAGGCCGTCGCGCCGCAGCAATGCCAGGTGCTGGGACACCGTCGAATCGCGGATCCCCAGGAACCCCGCGAGCTGGCCGACCGAGCGCGGCCCCTCGATCAGCTGGCAGACGATCATCAGCCGGTGCGGATTGGCCAGGGCCTTCAGCAGATCGCTGGCTTCCCCTGCGGCATTTCGCATCGTTTCGACATCTACTTTCATATTTGCGTATCTACGATAATTCGTATATACAGTCAACAACCGAAAGCGGGGTGCGCGATTTTCGCGCGGATGACAACCCGCACCGGCCGGCTCGAACGGCTCAAGTTCTGGAGGGAACGATGGCAGAGATCGTGGTGCTCGGAGCAGGGCTCAGCGGAACGCTGATGGCCTTCGAAGTATCGGCAAAGCTCCGCAAGGAAGATCGGCTGACGGTGATCGGCCAGGGCGACACCTATCACTTCGTCCCGTCCAATCCCTGGGTCGCGGTCGGCTGGCGCGAGCGCGAGTCGATCGAGGTCTCGCTGCCCGAGGTGATGGCGAAGCGCAAGATCCGCTATCTCAACATGGGCGCGAAGCGCGTGCACCCGAAGGAGAACCGGGTCGAGCTCAACGACGGCGCTTCGGTCGCCTACGACTACCTGATCATCGCGACCGGACCGGACCTCGCCTTCGACGAAATTCCCGGCCTCGGGCCCAAGGCCCACACCCAGTCGATCTGCCACGTCGATCATGCGGTCGCCGCCAAGACGGCGTTCGACCGGCTCGCCGCCAATCCGGGACCGATCGTGGTCGGCGCAGTGCAGGGCGCCTCCTGCTTCGGCCCGGCCTATGAGTTCATGCTGATCCTGGAGACCGAGCTCCGGAAGCGGAAGATCCGCGACAAGGTGCCGATGACCTTCGTCACCTCGGAGCCCTATATCGGCCATCTCGGCCTCGACGGGGTCGGCGACACCAAGAGCCTGCTGGAGAGCGAGTTCCGCGAGCGGCACATCAAGTGGATCGTCAACGCCAAGGTGAAGGAAGCGGCCGAGGGCAAGCTCACCGTCGAGGAGATGACCGAGGACGGCGCGCTGAAGAAGACCCACGAGCTGCCCTTCGCCTTCTCCATGATGCTGCCGGCCTTCCGCGGCGTCGAGGCGGTGCGCGGCATCGAGGGGCTGACCAATCCCCGCGGCTTCATCGTGGTGGACAAGCACCAGCGCAACCCGGCCTTCCCCAACGTCTTCTCGATCGGCGTCTGCGTCGCGATCCCGCCGATCGGGCCGACCCCGGTGCCGGTCGGCGTGCCGAAGACGGGCTTCATGATCGAATCCATGGTGACGGCGACCGCGCACAACATCGGCGCCCTGCTGCGCGGGGAGCAGCCACGCTCGCAGGCGACCTGGAACGCGTTCTGCCTCGCCGATTTCGGCGACGGCGGCGTGGTGTTCGTGGCCAAGCCGCAGATCCCGCCGCGGAACCTCAACTGGTCGGCCAAGGGCGACTGGGTGCACCTCGCCAAGGTCGGGTTCGAGAAGTACTTCCTGCGGAAGATCCGGCGCGGCGAAAGCGATCCCTTCTATGAGCGCTTCCTGCTCGACACGCTCAACATCCGCAAGCTCAAGGAAACCGTCGAGTCCTAAGGAGACAACCATCATGCGCGTCGACAATGCCGTCCTCTCCTTCGCCGGAGTCATGGTGCTGGTGAGCCTCGCCCTCGGGCTCTGGGTCAGCCCCACCTGGTTCTGGCTGACCGCCTTCGTCGGCGCCAACATGCTGCAGGCCGGCTTCACCGGCTTCTGCCCGGCGGCGAAGATCTTCAAGGCGCTGGGCGTGAAGCCGGGGCAGGCTTTTCGCTGATAGGAGCCTTCCATTAAGCGGGGCCTTTCGCCGAGCAAGGCCCTGGACCGAGGAGGTACGCCATGCACAAGGACTGGCCGAAGATGACCACCGAGCTCTCCCCCGCGTTGAAGGAGCTGCGGGCGGGGACGCCGGAGACCATGAAGGCGTTCTCGGCGCTGGCCAAGGCGGCGCTGGAGCCGAAGGCGCTCGACACCAAGACCAAGGAGCTGATCGCCTTCGCGATCGCCGTCGCCACGCGCTGCGACGCCTGCGTCGGCTTCCATGCCGAAGCCGCGGTCCGCCACGGCGCCACCCGCGACGAGATCATGGAGACCATGGGCATGGCGATCTACATGGGTGCCGGGCCGAGCGTGATGTACGCGGCCCAGGCCGTGGAAGCCTTCGACCAGTTCGCCGCGAGGAAAGCCGCGGCAGAATAGACTCCCCTCATCACCTCGCCCTTACGGCTTCCGTCGATTGTCAAAGACGCAACAAACGTCTCGCGATTAAAGTGCTTCCGATCCAACAGTTGAGACCCGGGCAGGATGATCCGGATCAACGCTGACGCGACTGCGGAAGATTAAGGTAGGGCGTCATTTCAAGCGGAGTGACGCCTTGTCGATCCTCTACCGTTGGATTCCACGATGACTGCGCGGCGGCTCATGCCGACGCTGGCGATCGTCCTCGGCGGCTTGCCGGGCTGGATCGCTCTGGTCGAGCGGTTCTTCTTCGGCCATGGCCGAATGGCGCCGCCGCTGTTGCACGCCCTTGGCGATACGACGGCGATCCTGGGCATGAGCCTGTTCGCGACGAGTCTCGTGCTGATGGTGCGGACAAGCTGGCTGGAGCGCCGCTGCGGCGGCCTCGACCGTCTCTATCGCGCGCATCATCTGACCGGGGTGCTCGCCTTCCTGATCCTGCTGCCGCATCCGGCCACGGTCGGGCTGCGGCTGCTGATCCGGCATGGCGCCTACCGGGCGCGGGACGTCACCCTGCCGAGCCCCACGCATCCGGCCGAGCTTCTGGGCTGGATCGCGCTCCTCTGGCTGATGGCGCTGATGATTGCGACCTTCCATGCGAAGCTTTCCTATGTCGGCTGGAAGTGGCTGCACGCCTCGGCCGGCTTCGCCTTCCTGGTCGGCGTCGCGCATCTGCTTCTGGTGCGGCGCACCAGCGACTGGTCACTGCCGGTGCTGGCGCTCTGGATCCTCGCCGGCATCGCCGCCCTCGTCTATCGCCTGCTGATCGACCGCGGCGCGGTCGCGGGTCGCCGCTATGTGGTCGAGCAGGTCGACCATCCGGTCAAGGACGTCGCCGAGCTGGTGTTGCGGCCCGTCGGCCAGCCGGTCGCCGCCACACCCGGTCAGTTCGTCTTCGCCGCCTTCTACGACAGCGGCGGCTACCACGGCTGTGGCGAATATCATCCCTTCACGATCGCCTCCACGCCCGGCGAAACGACGCTTCGGCTGATCGTGAAGGCGCTGGGCGACTGCACGCGGCGGATGCAAGGGATACGGCCAGGCGCCGTCGCCAGCATCCAGGGCCCGTTCGGCACGTTCCGGCAGCCGGTCCGGGCGGAGAGCGCCCAGGTCTGGATCGCCGGCGGCATCGGCATCACGCCCTTCCTCGCCATGGCCACCGATCTGCGGCCGGTAGGTCCGCCGGTCGATCTCTACTACGGCGCCCTCAACCGGCATGAAGCCGTGTGGCTGGCCGAGCTCGAGCGCATCGCCGCGGATCGCCCGCGGCTCCGCCTCATCCCGCTCTTCGCCGAGAAGGGCGAGATGCCGAAGCTGGAGCGCATCGCCCAGCAGAGCGGACCGCTCGCCGGCAAGGAATTCTTCATCTGCGGGCTGGCGGCGATGACGGCGGCCCTGACGGACGGCTTGCGCGCCGCCGGCATCGCCGACAACGACATTCATAGCGAGAGGTTCGATTTCCGATGAAGTGGATCGTGGCCGCGGCCAGCGCCATGTTCTGGCTCGCCATGACGGCG
>DATKNM010000521.1:0-2224 GCA_035541335.1 Binatia bacterium | reverse complement strand
GACCCGCCGCCGGTCGCCGCAAGGCAAGACGTGCCGTCCGGCGCACAGGCGATCGCCGATGCCAGCGGCTGCTTGCGTTAGCGGCTACTTCGCCGCCGGAACCGCGTTGGCGCGGTCGGCGAGCAGGCGCTCGAGGCAGGCATCGGCCGGCAGCGGCTTGCCGAACAGCCAGCCCTGGCCGTATTCGCAGGAGAGCGCGCGGAGCAGCTCTTCCTCCTCATTGCGCTCGATGCCCTCGGCGACGACCTTCAGGCGGAAGAGCCGCGCCAGTTGCAGGATCGCTTCCACCATCCGGACGCCCGCGGCATCGACGCCCATGGCGGTGACGAAGGAGCGGTCCACTTTCAAGGTGTCGATCGGCAGGCGCTTCAGCAGCGACAGCGAGGAATAGCCGGTGCCGAAGTCGTCCAGCGACAGGCCGGCACCGAGCGCCTTCAGGCGATTCAAAAGGCCGAGCGTCACCTCGAAGTCGCGCATGACGGCGCTCTCGGTGATCTCCAGCTTCAGGCGCTGCGGCTCCAGGCGGTTCGCCTCCAGGGCGGAGCGGACGATGTCGGGCAGCGACGGGCCGTCGAGCTGGCGGCTGGAGACGTTGACGCTGACGAAGATGTCGGGCTTCGCCCCGCTGTCGATCCAGGCCCGCGCCTGGCGGCAGGACTGCTGCAGCACCCAGGTGCCGATCGGCACGATGAGCCCGGTCTCCTCGGCGATCGGGATGAAGTCCATCGGCGAGACCATGCCGCGCGTGGGATGGTGCCAGCGCACCAGCGCCTCGAAGCCGGAGAGCCCGCCGCTGTTGAGATCGATGATCGGCTGGTAGAGCACCAGCAATTCCTCGCGGCGCAGCGCCTGGTGGAGGTCAGCCTCGATCCTGAGGCGGTCGCGGGCGCGACGCTGCATCTCGGGATCGAACACGACCTCTTGGCCGCCGCCCTCGTCGCGGGCCTTGTTCAGGGCGGCGGTCGCGTCCTTGATCAGCTCGTCGGCGAGCTCGTGATGCGGCTGCGCCTGGGCCATGCCGATCGAGAGCGTCAGCATGACCGATTCCTCGCCCATGGTGATGGGCTCCTCGGCCGCCGCCTTGACGCGATTGGCGACGCGCACCAAGTCGGTGTCGTCCCGCATCACGTCCACCAGCACGCACATCGTGTTCTCGGACATGATGGTGAGCGTATCCGTCGTGCGCAGCGTGCCGATCAGGCGCTGCGAGACCGCCTTCTGGACGAGATCGCAGAACGCCTGGCCATAGGCCTCGCGCATGGTCTCGTAGCGGTCGATCTGCAACAGGATGATGCCGAAGCTGCCGCCGCCGGCGCCCGCGCCGCCGCGGCGCTTGGTCTTGATGATCGACTGGTTGATGCGGTCGTAGAGCACGATGCGGTTCGGCAGGCCGGTCATCGCGTCGGTCAGCTTGCGCTCGCTGATGTCGCTGATCGAGCCCGCGACCCGCCAGGCCTTGCCGTATTCGTTCCGGAGCGATGTGCCGCGGATCAGGAACCAGCGGTAGGTCTGGTTGCTGTGCTGGATCCGGCATTCGATCTGGAAGGCGAGCGAGATGCCTTCCAAATGGTTGCGCAAGGCGAGCTGGAAGGCATCGACGTCGTCGCGATGCAGCAGCGCCACCCAGTCGTCCATCAGCTCGAGCTTGGCGTCGCGGTCGAGGCCGAGGAGCTCCAGGCAGCGCGGCGAGAAATAGAGCTGGTCGTTCTTGATCAGCCAGTCCCAGATGCCGTCGCTGGAGCCGGCGACCGCGAGCGCGAAGCGCTCCTGCTCGCTCTTGCTGACGGCGATCGCGGCGCAGCGCGCGAGATGCGAGCGTATCCGCGCCATGGCGACCGGCAGGTGCAGCGGCTTCGAGACATAGTCGTCCGCGCCGTCGCCGAGCGCGCCGGCGACCAGGTCGTCCTCGCCGGCATCCGACATCATGATGATCGGCAGCTCGTCCGGCCGAATGCCGCGCCGGACGCGATAGAGCACTTCGAGACCGCTCATACCGGGCATGGTGACGTCCAGCATCATCAGGTCGAAGCGCTGCGCATCGAGGAGGTCAATCGCCGCCTGGCCGCCCGCCGCCGCCGTCACGGTGTAGCCCGCCTGGCGCAGTTGCTGGCCAAGCTGGGTCAGGCCGGCGACATCGTCGTCGACACAGAGAATGTGGGCGATGCTCACGTCCCTACCCCACCCACGCGATCCCCGAAATCTTGAATCGAATACAATGAAACAG
>DATKNM010000520.1:0-4653 GCA_035541335.1 Binatia bacterium | reverse complement strand
TGCACCGCTTTGGTTCTCCTGGCGCTCTGCCTGGCAACCTTCGCCGCCATCGAGCGGGGAGTGGGGGGCCGTGGCGTTTCTTGAGATCGAAGGCCTGACCTTCACTTACGAAGACCTGGTGATGCGCTTCGATCTCGCCGTCGAGGCGGGCGAGTGCATCGGCGTGATCGGTCCGTCGGGCGCCGGCAAGTCGACGCTGCTGGCACTGATCGGCGGCTTCGAGCGACCGCTCGGCGGCGCGATCCGGGTCGAGGGCCAGGACATCATGACGTTGCGCCCGGCCGAGCGACCGGTGACCTCGCTGTTCCAGGACTTCAACCTGTTCCCGCACCTGACCGCCGCGCAGAATGTCGGCCTCGGCCGCCATCCGGGCCTGCGGCTCGATGCGGCCGACCAGGAGCATGTTGCGCGCGCGCTCCGCCAGGTTGGCCTCGAAGGCTTCGAGGCGCGGCTGCCGGGACAGCTCTCCGGCGGGGAACGCCAGCGCGTGGCCTTGGCCCGCAGCCTCATCCGCCACCGGCCGCTGCTGCTGCTCGACGAGCCTTTCGCCGCGCTCGGACCGGCCTTGCGGGGCGAGATGCTGGAATTGACCGATCGCCTGCGCCAGGCGGAAGGGCTGACCGTGTTGCTGGTGACGCACGATCCGAGTGAGGCGGCGCGGATTGCGAGCCGCACCGCCTTCATCGCGGATGGAAGAGTGGTCCTGTTCGACCGCACCGACCGGGTGCTGAACTCCAGCCTTCCGGAGATCCGGCGCTATCTCGGCAATTGAGCGCGGCGGCGTTACGCCGCCTCGTAGCCGATGATCGCTTTCACTTCCAGAAAGTCGTGGATGCCCCAATCGGCATACTCGCGGCCGTTGCCGGACTGCTTGTAGCCGCCGAAGGGTGCGAAGGTATCCCAGGCCGGATAGTTGATCTTGACCTGGCCGGCTCGGATCTGCCGCGCTACCCGCCGGGCGTGCTCGAGATCTTTCGATTCGATGTTGGCGGAGAGGCCATAGACCGTGTCATTGGCGATCTCGATCGCCTGCGCCTCGGTCTCGTAGGGCATGATCGCGAGCACCGGGCCGAAGATCTCCTCGCGGGCGATCGTCATGTCCGGGCGGACATTGCCGAATACGGTCGGGCGCACGTAATAGCCGCGATTGAGCCCGTCGGGACGGCCGGTCCCGCCGGCGACCAGCGTGGCGCCTTCCTTGATGCCGCTCTCGATCAGCGTCTGGATCTTGTTGAACTGCGCCTCGCTGACCACGGGCCCAAGCATCGTCTCTTCGATCTTCGGATCGCCGACCTTGTGCTTCTCGGCCGCCGCCTTGGCGATGCCGAGCGCCTCGTCGTGACGGTCGAACGGCACCAGCATGCGCGTCGGCGCGTTGCAGGACTGGCCGCTGTTGTTGAAGCAGCCATAGACACCTTTCTTCACCGCCGGCTCGAAATCGGCATCGGGAAGGACGATGTTCGGCGACTTGCCGCCGAGCTCCTGGCTGACCCGCTTCACGGTGTCGGCCGCGGTCCGGGCGACGATGATGCCGGCACGGGTCGAGCCGGTGAACGACATCATGTCGATGCCCGGATGGCCGGCCATCACCTGGCCGACCGAGGGGCCGTCGCCGTTGATCATGTTGTAGACGCCGGCGGGAACCTTGGCGTCGTGCATGACCTCGCTGAAGATGATGCCGGTGATCGGCGCGATCTCGCTCGGCTTCAACACCATAGCGCAGCCGGCGGCCAGCGCCGGCCCGACCTTGCAGGCGATCTGGTTCAGCGGCCAGTTCCACGGCGTGATCAGCCCGACCACGCCGATCCCTTCCTTGACGATCCGCGTCGTGCCGCGCTGATGCTCGAACTCCATCTCCTCCAGAGCCTTCAGCGTGGATTGCAGATGCGCGATGCCGGCCGCGGCCTGGGAGTGGCGCGCCATGGCGATCGGCGCACCCATCTCGTCGGAGACCGCGCGGGCGATGTCCTCGACGCGCTTCTCATAGGCGGCGATCACCCGCTTGAGGAGCTCTATGCGCCCGGCCTTGCTGGTCTGGGAGAAAGCGGGGAAGGCGGCCCGTGCCGCCGCGACCGCGCGATCGACGTCGGCGGCGGAGCCGGCCGAGATCTTCGTGTAGGCCTCTTCGGTCGCCGGATTGACGACGTCGATGGTCGCGGGCTTCACCGGATCGACCCAGGCGCCGTTGATGTAGAACTTCAAGTGATTGGACATGAGCCTTGCCCTTGTGAGAGTTGCAGCACGTTGCGGAAGTGGGAATTGAAGCAGCTTGCGCAGCTGATCGTCGGTGAAGTCCCCCTGATTGAAGAGGCGATAGAGGGCGCGCGCATGGCAGCGAAATCCGATTTCGTCGCCTCCCGATAAAGCATGGCGCCGAGCCGTTCAAGGCCGATCAGCGACAACCTCGGGCGCATGTACGCCGCCCTGAATGCCTCCTGTCTCTGCGTTACCACCTTGCTCTTCGATATACTCATTCAAATATAACGCGCCAAGACAGCCTCCGCCAGTTTCGAGGGGCGTCAAAGCGCGCAAGTCTCTGACGAAGAACGCCTTCCATTCATTGGCAGCGGCCAAACCGATTCTTCATTCCGTCGGGGTCCCGTCGGGGTTGGCATTGGGCGCGCGAAGGTTGAAACCGTGCTGCATCGGTGCGCTGTCGATCCTGTCGAACGGGAATGCGGCGCAGAAATCGCGAATATCCATCGGCGCGGGAGCGGCAGGCACTTCGAGCCTACGCGAGGAGATTATAGTTCATTTTTCGTTCTTGCGCGAGAGTCGCTTGCGCGTGAGGCTGGCGGAAGAATTCTCACGCGCATCACTGATCGCGGCGCCATTGTCGCAACAAGCCAGGGGTTATTACTTTCATATTGAAAGTCACTGCGCCGTGTTACCATCTGACTGTTCGAGAGCCAAGCCGCAGGAGCGCACGCATGTCCGCCGAGGATCCCATCGTCATCGTCTCCGCTGCCCGTACGCCGCTGGGGCGCTTCCAAGGTGAGCTCGCCCCCATTTCCGGTCATGATCTCGGCGCCCATGCGATCAAGGCGGCCCTCGATCGCGCCGGTCTCGCACCGGTCAAAGTCGATGAGGTGCTGATGGGTTGCGTGCTGCCGGCGGGCCAAGGCCAGGCGCCGGCGCGTCAGGCGGCGCGGGCGGCAGGTCTCCCCGATGCGACCGGCGCAACGACGGTCAACAAGGTCTGCGGCTCCGGCATGAAGGCTACCATGCTGGGACACGATCTCATTCGCGCCGGCTCGGCGGAGATCGTTGTCTCCGGCGGCATGGAGTCCATGTCGAACGCGCCCTATCTGCTGGCAAAGGCGCGGAGCGGCTATCGCGTCGGGCACGACCGCATCCTCGACCACATGATGCTGGACGGGCTGGAGGACGCCTATGAGCAGGGCCGGCCGATGGGCGATTTCGGCGAGGCCGCGGCGCAGGCTTATCAGTTCAGCCGCGCCGATCAGGACGCCTATGCCGTCGAGACGCTGACCCGTGCGCGCAAGGCGATCACCGAGGGGGCGTTCAAGGCGGAGATCATACCGGTATCGGTGCGGGCGAAGGGCGGGCCGCAATCGATCGAGAACGACGAGCATGCGATGAAGGTGTCGCCGGAGAAGATTCCGGCCCTGAAGCCCGCGTTCCGCGCCGACGGCACCATCACCGCCGCCAGCGCTTCCGCCAATGCCGACGGCGCGGCAGCCCTGGTCTTGACGACCCGTTCACGGGCCACCCGCGAGCACCTGCCGATCCTCGCCGAGATCAAAGGTCACGCGACCCACAGCCAGGAGCCGGCCTGGTACACGACCGCGCCGATCCCCGCGATCCGCAAGGTCCTGGAGAAGACCGGCTGGTCGGTTCCGGAGGTCGACCTCTTCGAGATCAACGAGGCCTTCGCCGTGGTCGCCATGGCCGCCGCCCGGGACCTGAACATTCCGCGCGAGAAGCTGAACGTGCATGGCGGGGCCTGCGCCCTCGGCCATCCGATCGGCGCCACCGGCGCCAGGCTGATCGTGACGCTGCTCCACGCGTTGCAGCGCTATCATCTGAAGCGCGGCATCGCGGCGCTCTGCATCGGCGGCGGCGAGGCGACGGCGATTGCGATCGAGCGCTAATCCTTGCCGAATTCCTTGCGCAAGGCGTCCTTCGCACTCTCCAGGGTCCGGCGTCGGGTGGCGCTGAGGTTCTTGCCGGCGCGGTTGATGTAGAAGGTCAGCATCGACATTGCCGAGCGATAGGGGCTCGACTTCCGCCGATGGCTCCGCTCGGCCGAGCGCTTGAGCGAGCGGGCGATGGCACCCGGGCTGCGCTGCTTGAAGACGCTGTCTTCGAGATCGAGAGCGTCGCTCTCCCGAGTGACGCGCCCCGACCATTTCTTGGCTGCTCTGCGTTTCGTCGATGTCTTCCGGCGACCTGTACTCGCCATGATGCTCTCCGTTCTCGGCTCTGTTCGAAGAACCAGCGCAGCGGCGAGGGGTTGCCTTACCAGTGCCCCTTCCGCCGGTTCCAAGCATAGAGCCCGTCAGCGAAGCGGTCATAACCGAAGCGCGCCAGCTGCAGGATCCCGGGCAGCCCCATCAGTCTCCCGAGCCATTGCTCGCCCGGCGTTCGGCGCCAGACTGCGATGGCGCAATCCGCACCGACATGCAGCCG
>DATKNM010000519.1:0-2688 GCA_035541335.1 Binatia bacterium | reverse complement strand
GCGGCGGCGTTCGGCGGCAAGGCGGCGCAGATGATGAAGCCGGCCGATGCCGAGCGGATCACCGGCTACAAGGTCGGCGGCATCAGCCCGTTCGGCCAGATGAAGCCGCCGCGGGTCGCGATCGAGGCCGCGGCGATGGCGCACGATCTCGTCACCATGAACGGCGGGCAGCGTGGTCTGCAGGTGCGGTTGAAGCCAGCGGACGCGGCGGCGGTGCTGAAGGCCGTCGTCGCGCCGCTGGTGGCTTAGGGTAGCGGATCTTTCAGCAGGCTCGCTCAGAGAACATCGCGGCGACGTCAACCCCCACCCTTACCCGCCCCCATCTTGGGGGCGGGAAGAGGGAGAGAGCCGTCGCACACTCTCGCAGCCATCGCTTTCACGATCCGCGGCGTCTTCAAGAAATCCCTCGCCCCCAAGATGGGGGCGAGCTGGAGTGGGGGTTGACGCCGCCGTGGTGTGGCCTACTTCGCAGCGGCGAGCTTGTCCTGGGTCTTCGTCTCGAAGTCGCGGGCGTCGTGGCGCTCGTGGAGCTGGCTCGCAGGATCACCCGAGGTGCGGTTGACCATGCGGCCGCGCTTCACCGCCGGCCGGGCGAAGAGCATGTCGGCCCAGCGGTTCAGGTGCTTGTATTCACGGGCGCTCAGGAATTCATCCGCGCCGGTGTAGGAGTAGCCCTTCGCGATGCCGCCGTACCAGGGCAGGATCGCGATGTCGGCGATCGTATATTCGTCGCCGGCGATGTACTTGCTCTCGGCGAGGCGCCGGTCGAGCACGTCCATCTGGCGCTTCACCTCCATGGCGAAGCGGTCGATGGCGTATTCGATCTTCATCGGCGCGTAGGAGAAGAAGTGGCCGAAGCCGCCGCCGAGATAGGGCGCGCTGCCCATCTGCCAGAACAGCCAGGAGAGGCATTCGGCGCGGGCGCCGGGCTCGGTCGGCAGGAAGGCGCCGAACTTCTCCGCGAGATGGAGCAGGATCGCGCCGGATTCGAAGACCCGAAAGGGCTTCGGACCGCTGCGGTCGAGCAGCGCCGGGATCTTGGAGTTGGGGTTGACGGCGACGAAGCCGCTGCCGAACTGCTCGCCCTCGCCGATCTTGACCAGCCAGGCGTCGTATTCCGCGCCGCGATGGCCGGCCGCCAGCAGCTCCTCCAGCATGATGGTGATCTTCTGGCCGTTCGGCGTCGCCAGCGAATAGAGCTGCAGCGGGTGCTTGCCGACCGGCAGCGCCTTCTCATGGGTCGGTCCCGCGATCGGGCGGTTGATGTTGGCGAACTGGCCGCCATTGGGCTTGTCCCAGACCCAGACCTTGGGCGGCGTGTAGGCGGACGAGTCATTCATCGGGCATTCTCCACATAATCGGGACAGTTTGGGGACAGTTCAAGCCGCGGCCCTCTCGCAAGCGGACGGGGACGCGCATCTCGTCAACAGCATCATCCTCCTGGTCGCTTGAAGCCTCTGCGGGCGCGTTCGGCCTTGGTCCGTACCACGCAGTCCTCGACATGGTCGTTGACCAGGCCCATCGCCTGCATGAACGCATAGATCGTGGTCGGACCGACGAATTTCCAGCCACGCTTCTTCAGTTCCTTCGACAGGGCGATCGACTCCGCCGAAGTGGACGCGGTCCGCGGCCTGGACCGCGGATCCAACCGGGGCGCATAACGCCAGAGGAATGCCGCCAGCGAACCCTCCTGCCTGACGAGCTCGCGGGCGCGGCGGGCATTGTTGACGACCGCCTCGATCTTCCCGCGATGCCGGACGATGCCCTCGTCCTTCAACAGGCGGGCGATGTCGCGCTCGGTGAAGCGCGCGACCCGATCGAAATCGAAATCGCGAAAGGCCGCGCGGAAGTTGTCGCGCTTCGCCAGGATCGTCCGCCAGCTCAGGCCGGATTGAAACCCCTCGAGGCTCAACTTCTCGAACAGGCGATGGTCGTCGCCGACCGGAAAACCCCACTCCGTGTCATGATAAGCAAGGAATTCCGGCGCGGAGAGCGACCATCGACAGCGCGGCTTGCCGTCCGGGCCGGGAATCGCCTCGCTCATGCATCGGCTCCGTCAGGCGACGAGGAATTGCAGTCGCCGGTCGGCCCTGGCCGGCGCGATCTCGACGATCTCGGCGCTGACGACGTCCTCGGCGACGAACGGATCGGCATCGACCCGCCGCTGCAGGTCTTCGCGCGAGGTATTGTGGGCCACCACTCCACCCCCGCCAACGGCCTGCAGGCTGCCGACGAGCAGGAACACGCCGTCGTCGAAGCCGCGCTGGATCCACTGTTTGTGGCCTTCGAGGAACCGGCTGGCCTGGCCCTTGTTGCCGGACAACCTCAACAGCACGACGAACATGGATGTCGCTCCTCAGTCATGGAATGGACTATTCGGCGGACCGGCGCTGCCGTTTGCGGCCGGGCGCGCGGATACAGGCGGCCAGCCAGGCATCGATCTCCGCCACTTCCCGCTGGATAAAGGCGTCGTCGCGAAGGGCGTTCGCCAGGCTGGCAACACCCTGGCTCCAGGCGAGCAGGTGCATCGCCAGGGCATCGGCATCTGCTTCGCGGCCGAGCAGAACGAATTGCTGCCGCAGCCAGGCCCTGAACAGCCCGAAGAGGCCGCTGGCCTCCGGCTGCGCGGGGTGGTTCAGCTTCGCCAGCTCGGCCGACAGCGTCCCCACCGGGCAGCCGAACCGCTTG
>DATKNM010000518.1:0-2146 GCA_035541335.1 Binatia bacterium | reverse complement strand
ACGGTGCCGAACTCGCGGCCGCGCTCGCCGATCAGCTCGCCGATCTTGTCGGTGAGCTCGCTGGGGAAAGGTCCGGCGCCGACCCGCGTCGTGTAGGCCTTGGTGATGCCGAGCACATAGCCGACGGCGCCGGGACCGATGCCCGCACCCGCCGCGATCTGCCCCGCCACCGTGTTCGACGAGGTGACGTAGGGATAGGTGCCGTGGTCGATATCCAGCATCACCGCCTGCGCGCCCTCGAACAGGATGCGATCGCCGCGGCGGCGCGCCTCGTTGAGGTGCTGCCAAACGACGCGAATGAAGGGCGTCACCTTGGGCGCGATCTCCAGGATCTGGTTCAGGAGCTCGCGCCCATCCACCGGTGCGGCACCCATGCCCTTCAAGAGCGCGTTGTGATGCAGCAGCAGCGCATCGACCTTGGCCGGCAGGCTCTCCGGATCGGCGAGGTCGCAGGCGCGGATCGCGCGCCGCCCGACCTTGTCCTCGTAAGCGGGGCCGATACCGCGGCCGGTGGTGCCGATCTTCGCCGCACCGCGCGCCTCTTCGCGGAGCAGGTCGAGCTTGGCATGAAGCGGCAGGATCAACGCCGCGTTCTCGGCGAGGGCGAGATTGTCGGGCGAGACCGCGACGCCCTGGCCGCGCAGAGTCTCGATCTCCCTCAGGAGCGCCCAGGGATCGACCACCACGCCGTTGCCGATCACCGAGAGCTTGCCCTTGCGCACGATGCCCGAGGGCAAGAGCGACAATTTATAAGTCTGGTTGCCGATCACCAGCGTGTGGCCGGCATTGTGGCCGCCCTGGAAGCGCACCACCACGTCGGCGCGCTCGGAGAGCCAGTCCACGATCTTGCCCTTGCCCTCGTCGCCCCATTGCGAGCCGATCACCGCGACGTTCGCCATCCCAACCCCTAAGCGCTGATGTCGTTGTTCAATTCAGATTCGTGAGGCGGCCGTCCCGCCAGAGCCGCGCGCAGCCGAGCCGGCGCGCTTCCGCGGTCGCGTCCTTGACCGGTTCGAGACCCTGGATCGTGGTCCAGCCCTCGGCCCGGAGCTGCTGCGCCGCCGCGGGCGCGGTGCCGAGCGGCACGAAGACCCGGGTCGCCGCGGGCGGCGCCGGCAAGGCGCGCAGCAAGGTGTCGAGATAAAGCGTGAAGCCGGTCGCCGGCTCGCCCGCCTGATTGATATAGCGGCCGCCGCGCCCGAAATCGCCGCGCACCCGCGGCCCCAGCAGCGAGAAGGTGACGCCGGTGTGGTATTCGAATCCGCGATGGTCGGTGGGATCGACGGTCAAGGTGAGGTCCGGCCGGGCAGCGCGGATCAGCGCCACCACTTCGCGCAGGCGCTCGCGCTGGGTCGCCGCCTCGCCGCCGAGCTTCAGCCCCTGAAGCGCGGCAATCGCCGCATCCGCCGGCCCGACCGCCTGAACGAGGCTCTCGAGCATGGGCGCGAGACCCTTCGCCGCCTGCCGCACCGCCGCCATGTCCTTGCGGTCGAGGGCCGCGATCAGCGGCTTCGGATCGGCGATGCCGGCCTCTTGCAAGAGCGCCGGCGCCAGGGTGGGGACATTGAGATCGACCACCAGCTGTGTCACGCCGATCGCGGAGAGGGCCTCGGCGCCCAGCAGCACCACCTCGGCATCGGCCGCGGCGGCGGTGGTGCCGATCAGCTCGACTCCGGCCTGGCCGATCTGGCGCTCGGGCCGCATCTGCTCGCCCTTCACCCGCAGCACCTCGCCGGCATAGGAGAGCCGGACCGGGCGAGGAGACTTCTGGAGTCGGCTGGCGGCGATTCGGCCGACCTGGGGCGTGATGTCGGCCCTGAGCCCCATCATCCGCTGCGACACCGGGTCCATCAGGCGGAATGTATCCGCCGCCATGGCCTCCCCGGGGCCGGAGAGCAGGCTGTCCTCGAACTCGATCAGGGGCGGCTTCACCCGCTCATAGCCCCAGGCCGAAAAGGCGCCGATCAGCCGCTCGACGATCGCCGCCTCGAACCCGGCATCGGGGGAGAGGCCGTCGGAAAGGCCTGCGGGCAAAAGGAATCTTTCGCCGGGTGAGGACATCGGGCGGAGGCTCGGGCAAGGATTGCGCCGGCCCCGCACACGGGACCGACCGGATTCCAGGGGGATTCCGCAGGGGTGGTAGCCG
>DATKNM010000517.1:0-4389 GCA_035541335.1 Binatia bacterium | reverse complement strand
GTCGCGCTGGCGCCGCTGGTGCTCTACGGCTGGAGGGCGCTGCCCGCCGCGGTGCTGGTTGCCGTCGCGGTCGAGGCGATCTCGCGCGGCGATCCGAGCTTTGCCCTGATCGCCGCGCTGGGTGATGTTGTCGAGGCAGCGGCGGCCTACGCGATCTTCGCCTGGTTCGCGCCGTTCAATCCGCGCTTCCGCACTCAGGACGATCTGCGGCGCTTCATCTTCTTCGCTGTCGTCCTGGTCCCGGCGTTGTCTGCGATCGTCGGCACGGGCACCGTCGGCCGGGACGTACCCCTGCCGCCGCTGGAGATCTGGTTCGGCTGGGCGGCCGCCGATGCGACCGCAGTCCTGATGACCGTGCCGCTGGCGCTGATCTGGGTCACCCAGGCGCGGGTGCGCGGCCCGCGCGGGATCGAGATCGCGGCCCTTGCGGGTGCCGCTTGCTGGCTGCTCTTCATGGTCGGTTGGCTCACGCCGACGCTCGCCCTCGGCATCACGGTGCTGGCGATGATCGGCCTGCCGTTCGCCTTCTGGGCGGCGATCGCCTACGGCCGCCGCGGCGCCAGCCTTTCGGCGCTATCGATCGCCGTGGCACTGGTGGGTGCAGCACGTTTCGGCGTGATGCCGTTCCCGGCCTTTGCTCCCCAGGGCGAGCAGGTGGCGCTGGCGGCGCTGCTGGCGGCGGTCCTGATCGGGCTCCTGGTCGTGGCGATCGCCCGGGCCGAGCAGGACCGGCAGCAGGACCAGATCCTGGAGAGCGAGAGCCGCCTGAAGATGATGATGGAGAGCGGCCGGGTCGTGCCCTATGCCAAACCGGGACCGCATTTCCTCGACTACAGCTTCATCAGCGAGCGCGCGGTCGCGATGTTCGGCCATCCGATGGCGGAATGGGAGAAGCCGCGCGCGTGGATCAATTTCATCCATGCCGAGGACCGCGACCGGATGCGCCGCGCTGCGGCGGAGCCGCTGCCCCCCGACCGGGATTTCGAATGGGAATACCGGCTGCACCATGCCGACGGTCGTGACGTCTGGGTGCAAGATCTTTTCCGGGTCGATCACAAGGTGGACGGCTCGCTGGAGCTCCGCGGCATGATGATCGACGTCTCGGCGCAGAAGCAGCGCGAGCTCGAATTGGAGGAGAGCCGCCGCGCGCTGGAGGCGGCAAAGGACCAGGCCGAGGCGGCGAGCCGCGCCAAGTCCATCTTCCTCGCCACCGTCAGCCACGAGCTCCGCACGCCGATGAACGCCGTCATCGGCTTCGCCGACGTCCTCAACGGCGAGGCCTTCGGCAAGCTCAACGACAACCAGCGCAAATACGTCGCCGACATCGCCGATTCCGGCCGGCACCTCCTGCGCATGATCAACGAGATCCTTGACATGTCGAAGATCGAGTCCGGCACCTTTCCGCTGATCGAGGAGGTGTTCGACGTCTCAGCCGTGCTGGGTGCCGCGGCCCGGCTGGTCGCGCCGGAGATCGACGGCAAGGAGGTCTCGTTCTCATCTCATGTCGCCCTGGGCGGCGTCGCCGTCAACGGCGACCAGCGCGCCATCACCCAGATCGTCGTCAACCTGCTGGCCAATGCGATCAAGTTCACGCCCAAGGGCGGGCGGATCGAGCTTCGGGCCAATGCCGATGCGGACGGCCTCGCCGTCAGCGTCAGCGACACCGGCCGTGGCATGTCGCCGGAGACGATCGAGCACGCCTTCGATCCCTTCTTCCAGGGCGGCCACAACGACGTCAATCGCAAGCGGGAGGGCACAGGCCTCGGCCTCGCCATCTCCCGGCGCCTCGCCGAGATGCACGGCGGCACCATCACGCTGAAGAGCCGCGTCGGCGAGGGCACCACGGCCACCCTCCGCCTGCCTCCGGAACGCCTGCAGTAGCTGATGGGCGTCGGCAAGGCGGCACCCCGGCTTGCATGGGCGGGGGCCGCAAACTACTGTGTTTCCGTCATTCCGGAGGATGGATTTTGCGTTATATCAGCACCCGCGGCGGGGCGCCGCGGCTGGATTTCGAGGCGGTTCTGCTGACCGGCCTGGCGCGGGACGGCGGTCTCTACGTTCCCGAGAAGTGGCCGTCCCTGAAGCCGAAAGCCCTCGCCGGCTTCGCCGGGAAGCCTTATGCCGAGGTTGCTGCGGCCGTGATGGCGCCCTTCGTGGGAAAAGCGATTTCGCAAACCGCGTTTCGCGCCATGGTGGCGGAGACCTATGCCGGGTTCCGGCATCAGGCGGTGGCGCCGCTCATTGAGGTGGGAGAAGGGGTCTGGATCGAGGAGCTGTTCCATGGCCCGACGCTCGCCTTCAAGGACCTGGCGCTGCAGCTGGTGGGTCGGCTCTACGACCACGTGCTGAAAAAGCAGGGACGACGCGTCACCATCGTCGGCGCGACCTCGGGCGATACCGGCTCGGCGGCGCTCGAAGCTTGCCGCGACCGCCGCGCGGTCGACATCTTCATCCTGCATCCGCATGGCCGGGTCTCGGAAGTGCAGCGCCGGCAGATGACCACCATAGACGCCGGCAACGTCTTCAACATCGCCGTCGATGGCAGCTTCGACGACTGCCAGGACCTGGTGAAGGCGATGTTCAACGACCACGCCTTCCGCGACAAGATCGGCATGTCGGCGGTCAACTCGATCAACTGGGCTCGGGTGATGGCCCAGATCGTCTACTACGTGACCGCTGCCGTTGCGCTGGGCGCGCCTCACCGCAAGCTTGCCTTCTCGGTGCCCTCGGGCAATTTCGGCAATGTCTATGCGGGCTATGCCGCCAGGGCGATGGGCCTCGACGTGGCGCAGTTCATCGTCGGCTCCAACCGCAACGACATCCTGGCGCGGTTCTTCAAGACCGGCACCATGAAGGTGACGGCGGTCGAGCCGAGTCTCAGCCCCTCGATGGACATCCAGATCTCCAGCAATCTCGAGCGCCTGCTGTTCGATCTCTTCCGCCGCAACGGGCCGAAGCTCGCCGAGGCGATGGCGAGCTTCCGCAAGTCCGGCAAATTCGTCGCGCCGAAAGCGGGCTGGCCTTCGGTGCAGCGTCTGTTCTCCGCCTTCAAGCTCGACGATCCCGGAACCCTGAAGGCGATGCGCGATATCCACCGCCGTACCGGCCTCCTCATCGATCCCCATTCCGCGATCGGCGTCGCCGCCGCGGAGGCGATGCGCAAGGACAAGTCGATTCCGGTCGTGGCGTTGGCGACGGCGCATCCGGCGAAGTTCCCCGACGCGGTCGAGAAGGCGACCGGCATCCGGCCGGCCTTGCCGTCACATCTCGGCGATCTCCTCACCCGCCGCGAGCGCTACGATATCCTCCCCAACGACCTCGCACGGGTGCAGGACTACGTCCTTGCACACCGGCGCAGCGGCAGCACCAACTGAACGGACCGAGAATTTTGAACATCCAGAGCAAGTCCACCCCTACGACCGTCCAGATCACGACCCTGCCGAACGGCCTCAGGGTCGCGACCGACCGCATGGATTCGGTCGAGACCGTCTCGCTCGGCGTTTGGGCCGGCGTCGGGACGCGGCACGAGACCAAGGAGCACAACGGCGTCGCCCATCTCCTGGAGCACATGGCCTTCAAGGGCACCGAGCGCCGCAACGCCCGGCAGATCGCCGAGGAGATCGAATCCGTGGGCGGCATCCTCAACGCCTACACCGGCCGCGAGCAGACGGCCTACTACGCGAAGATGCTGGCGCCCGACCTCCCGCTCGCGGTCGACGTGCTGGGTGACATCCTGCAGCACTCGACCTATGACGCCGCGGAGCTGGAGCGCGAGCGCGCCGTGGTCCTGCAGGAGATCGGCCAGGCCGAAGACACGCCGGACGACATCATCTTCGATCACTTCCAGGAGATCGCCTTCCCGGACCAGCCCATGGGCTGGCCGGTGCTGGGGCGGGCGGAGATCATCGGCCGCCTGCCCCGCGACGTGGTCGCTCACTATCTGGAGAGCCGCTATCGTCCGGAGCGGATGATCGTTGCCGCGGCCGGCAAGGTCGATCACGATCGCCTGGTGGACCTCGCCGCCCGCACCCTCGACTGCCTGCCGACCGGCGCCCGCCCGGAAACGCCGGCCGCGGCCTATCGCGGCGGCGAGCATCGCGAGGAGCGCGATCTCGAGCAGGTGAACGTGGTTCTGGGCTTCGCCGGCGTCAGCTATCACGACCCCGACTATTACGCGGCGGCGGTGCTGTCGCAGCTCCTGGGCGGCGGCATGTCCTCGCGGCTGTTCCAGGAGGTGCGCGAGAAGCGCGGCCTGGTCTACAGCATCCATACCTTCTCCAGCTCCTACAGCGATTGCGGCCTGTTCGGGGTCTATGCCGGCACCGGTGAGAGCGAGGCTGCGGAGATGATGCCGGTGATCTGCGACGAGGTCATGAAGGTCGCCGACAC
>DATKNM010000516.1:0-8631 GCA_035541335.1 Binatia bacterium | reverse complement strand
GCGGCGAAGACCGCCAACATCCACGGCTTCATCGCGAGCCTGCCCCAGGGCTACCAGACCATCATCGGCGAGAAGGGCGTCAAGCTCTCCGGCGGCCAGCGCCAGCGCGTGGCGATCGCCCGCGCCTTGCTGCGCGACGCGCCGATCCTGGTGCTGGACGAGGCCTTGTCGGCCGTCGATGCCGAGAACGAGGCGGTGATCCAGGAGGCGCTCGACCGGCTGATGAAGGGCCGCACCACGCTTGTTCTCGCGCATCGCCTCTCCAGCGTGATCGGCTGCGATCGCATCCTGGTGCTGGAACAGGGCCGCGTCGTGGAGAGCGGCCGCCACGAGGCGCTGATGTCCCAGGGCGGCGCCTATGCCCGCCTGATGGCGGAGCAGGCCTTGGAAGCGCGCGCCGCTGCGCCGACCGAGGTCGCACTGGAGCAAAGCGAGGCTTCGACGGAAGCGGCGCAAGCCGCGGCGAAGCCGCTGACCGAGGGCATCATCAAGGCGGAAGGGCTCGGCTGGCCGCAGCTGATCTCCGAGCTGATGAAGCTGGTGATGCCGTGGAAGGGGCGGCTGGTCGCGACCTTCATGCTCGGTGTCGCCCGGGTGGTCGCCTTCATCGGCGTCGGCGTGTTGAGCGCACTCGTCCTTGCGGCGGTGAAAAACGGCACGCCCACCGCCGGGCTGCTCTGGGCGCTGGCGATCCTGGCGCCGCTCGCCGGCGTGCTGCACTGGCTGGAATCCTGGATCGCCCATGAGATGGCGTTCCGGCTCTTGGCCGAGATGCGGATTGCCGTCTTCCGCAAATTGGACGCGCTCGCGCCGGCCTATCTCACCCGCCGGCGCACCGGCGACCTGATGGCGCTGGCGACCCACGACATCGAGCTGGTCGAGTACTTCTTCGCCCATACCGTGGCGCCGGCCTTCGTCGCGGTGCTGGTGCCGGCGACCGTGCTGGCGGTGCTGGCGGCGGAGAACCCATGGCTCGCCGTAGCGCTGCTCCCGTTCCTGATCGCGGTGGGCCTGAGCCCGTTCCTGATGCGCAAGCGCGTCGATCGCCTGGGCTCCAAGGCCAGGGAGGCGGCGGGAGAGCTCGGCGCCTTCGCGATCGACTCGCTGCAGGGCATGGGCGAGATCGTCGCCTTCCAGCAGGAGGCGCGTCGAGGTGCCGCCTTGGACGCACTCTCCGACCGCCACATCGCCTTGCGGAAGCCGTTCTTCCACGAGCTCACTTTGCAGCAAGCATTGCTGGAGATCTTCACCGGCTTGGGTGGTCTCGCGGTGGTGATCGTCGGCGGGCTGCTGTCGGGCGAGGGGGCCATCGACGCGGCGCTGCTGCCGCTCCTCACCATCCTTGCCATGGCGGCCTTCCTGCCGGTCTCGGAGATCGCCCAGGTCGGGCGCCAGCTCGCCGATACGTTGGGCGCCACGCGCCGCATCTACGCGCTCTACCATGAGCCCGTCCCGGTCATGGACGGGCCGGGCGCCGCGGCAGCCGAGGGTCCGGTCTCACTGGCGCTGGAGGAGGTCGGCTTCCGCTATCCCGGCCAGGCGCGGCCCGCGTTGCAGGCGGTGGGCTTCACCATTCCCGCCGGCAAGACCGTGGCGCTGGTCGGTCCTTCCGGCGCCGGCAAGACGACGGCGGCGCAACTGCTGATGCGGTTCTGGGATCCGGACCAGGGTCGCGTCACGATGAACGGCGTCGACTTGAAGCAGTATCGCCTCGACGACCTGCGGCAGCGGATCGCGCTCGTTGCCCAGGACACCTATCTCTTCAACGACACGCTCCGCAGCAACATCCTGATTGCGCGGCCCGATTCCGACGACGCCGCATTGCGCGCGGCGATCGATCACGCCGCCTTGGGCGATCTCGTGGACGCGCTGCCGGAAGGGCTCGATACCATGGTCGGCGAGCGCGGCACCAGCCTCTCCGGCGGCCAGCGCCAGCGGGTGGCAATTGCCCGCGCGTTCCTGAAGGATGCCCCGGTGCTGATCCTGGACGAGGCGACCTCGCACTTGGACGCGATCAACGAGCAATTGGTGCGCCGCGCCCTCGATCGCCTGCAGGCCGACCGCACCACCATCGTCATCGCGCACCGGCTCTCGACCGTGCGCGACGCCGATCTCATCGTGGTGCTCGACGGCGGCCGGCTGGTCGAGACCGGTACTCACGAGACGCTGCTCGGCAAGGGCGGGCTCTACGCCCGCCTGGTCGCGCGGCAGCTCGCGGCGGGTCTCGCCGCCGCGCAGTAGCGCTCAGTCCTTCTTGCCGCGGATCTCGGCGGCGGCGCGGCGCAGGATCTCGGCGATCCGCTTGTGGTCTTCGGGTGCTGCGCCGATCTGCTCCATGAGCGCATGCTTCAGCTCGTGGCGCGCCCGCATGATCTCGACAATGCCCTCGCGCCGGTTGGTGCGGCCGAAACGGCGCTCGCCCAAAGGCCAGCGGCCGAGCTCGGATTCCTCCTCGGCGTCGCTCTCGGCGCCTTCGTCCTCGTTCATCGCCTTTTGGGCGCGGGCGAAGCGGCGGCCGATCTCGGTGAGCTCGGAGAGCATCGCCTCGGCGGCCTGCCGGTTCTCCTTGAGGAAGGCGGTGCCGGTCTCGGTGATGCGGTAGAGCTTCTTGTTGCCCTCCGCCTCGACCGAGGCGAAGCCGATCTCCTCGAGATAGGTGAGGGCGGGATAGATCACTCCGGGGCTCGGGCTGTAATAGCCGTTGGAACGGTTTTCGAGCTCCTTGATGAGCTCATAGCCATGCCGCGGGTTCTCCTCCAGCAGCTGCAGCAGCAGGAGCTGCAGGTCGCCGGCGCCGAGCTTGCGGCCCATGCGGAAGCCGTCGCCGCCACCCCGACCGTGCCGGCCGAAGAAGCCGCCGTGCCGGTGATGTCCGCGGCCCCACCCGCCATGCCGGCCGACGCAGCCGCGCCAGCCCCTAGAATGTTGTTCTTCCTCGTAAAAATACATCGTATCTTCCTTATGACTGTGTCACTTGACATATCGTAAGATATAGTCTTTCGTACAAATGTCAAGTGAGCATGAAAGGATCGCAATGACGTTTCACAGCACCGCACGGGTACCAACGGACAATGCCAGTCGCTATCTGCAGCAGCTTTGCAAGCATTGGAGCCACAATCTCAGCGTCGAATTCACGCCGGCGGAGGGCAAGGTCGTGTTTCCGAAGAACGCCCGCGGCGCCGACTGGCCGGGCGATGCGACGCTGACGCTGCAGGCGGCTGAAGACACGCTCGACTGCAGTTTGCAGGCGAGCGCCGACGCGCAGCTCCAGTCCCTGAAGGACGTGGTCGCGCGGCATCTCGATCGCTTCGCCTTCCGCGAGGCGCCGCTCGCCTTCGATTGGCGCGACGCCTGAGCTCAGCCGGGCGCGTTCACCAGGAAGACGACGTAGCCCTTGAACCAGGGATTGTCGGCGAGGTCGGCGGGTGGATCCCAGTCGCCGCCCTGCAACAAGCCGATGCGGAATGGAATGTCGAGCCTGCGCAGCTTCGCGAGATAGTCCTGGTAGCCGGGGATGACGTGCCGGCCCTGATAGATCTGCAGCACGACTTCATCGACCACGCCGGCCAGCGCGCGAAGGCTGGCGGGATCGCCATGGCTGCTCCAATCGAGGAGACCGGTGATGCCGAGGCGGCAATCCGCCGGTAATCGTCGCCGCAAGTCGGCGAGGAATGTCGCGTAGCCTTCGAGATGCCGGGTGCCGGCGTCGAAATCGATCTGGATTCCTACCACCCGGCTGCCGGCATCGCGCCAGCGGGCGAGATCGGTCAGCACCTGGTCGTAGATCGCCGGCGTCCAGGCCAGGGTCTGCACCCGCACGACCATCCAGACCTCGGCGTGAGCGATGTGCGGGATCGCCGGTCGCTGCGCCACCAGCCGCACCGGCGTATCGGCCACCACCTCGCTCTGCAGCACGTAGATGCGTTGCGCCGAGCCGAGCACCGGCTGCGGCTTCACCCCGGCCCAGAGCCAGAAGGAATCGTAGTCCGCTGCCGCGGTGGGGCTCGCCGACGCGGCCGCCGCCGAGACGAGAAGAAGGAGCGCGGCGATCGCAGCGCGCATCCGCCTCACCAGTAGTATTGCAGCTGCTTTGCCCACACCGACTTCGGATAGTTGTGCTTCAGCTGGTTGAACCAGGCCTTGCGCTGCGCGACCGGCACGTCATCGCCGCCGCAGGAATTGTTCCCCGAGGGCGCGTAGCAGTTGACGGCGCGGTAGAGCGCATAGGCCTTGTCGTTCGCCGGTGTGTTCGCGCCGGCGATCAGCGTCTTGTAGACGGTGAGGCGTGCATAGGGCTTGCCGGGGAAGAGGGAGGGCGAGCCGCCCAACTCCCGCGCATCGGGCGGCGTGTCGAGCACGAAGTCGTCGAAGCCGTTGACGAGCAGGAAGTCGGCGAGACAGAGCTGGGCCCTGCTGTCTTGGGCATTCTTGGCAAGGTGCCATGCGGTCTCCTTCAGCGCCAGGCAGTCATACTCGCCGGACGTGGGGTTCTGGAAGACGCCGAGCGTCGGCAGCGGCGTGGGCGCGATCGGATTGTATTCGTCACTGGCACCCTCGCTCCCATCCTGTCCCTCCGACGCCGCATCGGCCGGCACGAGGTCGAGGTCCGTCAGGAAATCGCCAGGGCGGCCGCGCGTCAGCTCCTTGTAGAGCAGGGTGAAGAGCGCGGCATCGCGCTCTTTCTTGGGTGCCGTTGCATCCGTCGCCCGAGCCCGAAGCAGCGTCGCATCGGCGACATTGCGGAGCAGGATCTCGCGCAGGATCGGCTCCTTCACCAGCGAGTCTGGCGCAAAGACGCGATCCAACGCATGGTCGCGCTCGTCGTGAAGCGCGATCGCCAGCTCGATCGCGGGATGCTGGAACGGCTGGAGCGCGCCGGGCAGCATCGCCAGCCAGTGGTCACGGGCGGCCGGGTCCTTCAACGCCTCGAGCGCCATGCCGCGGAGCGTCTGCCGGCTGAAGGCAAGCGGCCCGAAGCCCTGATCGGACTTCTCGTCGGGGATGAGCTTCAGGACTGTGTCGGGCTTGCGCTCGACATAGAACGCGTAGGCCTCGTCCAGGAACGCATAGAGCGCCGGGTTCGCGGCAAAAGCGGGCTTCTGCGCCTCCAGGGCGGCGCGGGTCATCGGCTGGCCGCAGCAATCCTTGTCGTCGGCGCCGTCCGGACCGCGCATGTGCTTCAAGTCGAGGACCGCGAGCAGGGTCGGATCGGTCGTCGCCTGGTCGGTCAGGCCGGGCAGCAGCTTGTTGTCGATCTCGTCGGCGAGGGCGATGTCGTCGAGACCGCGCGGCTCGGGATCGACCGCCAGCAGTTCCGCATATTGCGCGGCGAGCTTGTCGGCGCGGCCCCCCAGCCAATAGACCCGGCGCAGCAGGCCCCGCGCCGAGCTGGCATAGGCGCCGTCCGGATAATCCTTCAGGTAGTTCTGCAGCCCGGCCTCGGCGGCATCGATGACCTTGGGATCGATCGTGCTCCCTTCCTTCGGCGCGCCGTATTCGTCGAAGGCATCGACCTGGGCTCGGTTGACCTCGACCCGGCCCTGCATGTAGCGGGCAGTCTCCTTGAGCCACGCGTCGTCCGTCGAAGCGAGGCCGGCAAAGGCCCCGGCGGCGGCGTCATAGTTGCCGTCGTAGAAGGCCTGCGCGCCCTGGAGATAGGCGGTGAAGCTCTTGCCGAGCGGGGACTGCACCTCGCCGGCGGCCTTCGCGACGCCCTCGGCGCCGCCGCTGGCACCGGTGCAGGTAGGCGCGAGATTCTTGCGGGCTTCGGCCAGGAGCGCGCGCTCATTGTCCGGCACATCCTTCGCCGCGGTGAGCGCGCCGGCGAAGGCAGCCTCGCCGGCGGCGTCGCTGAGGCAACGCGAGCCCTGGCCCTCGGTGTAGCCGTCACTGCTGTCGGCGTCGGCCGGCGGCGGGACGAGACGCGCGCCGAAGGTCGGCCAGTCGAAGAGGGCGTATTCCTGGGTCGTGGACGCCGGCAGCGCCGCGGGCTTGCCGTCCTTTTCGGCCCGCAGCTCCATCATCAGCAGGACCAGATTGGTGCGCGTGTCGTTGCCCGGCGACAGCATCGTCATGTCGTCGCAGCCGGTGAGGTCGTGATGCTCGAGGGTCCAGCTCGGATAGCAGCCGAAATCGCCGCTGGCCTGGGCTGGGCCATGCCAGAGCAGGCCGGTGAGAAGCAGGACGATGACGGCACAGAAACGACGCATGATATGGATCCCCTGATCGCGAACAAAGCCGCCGGACTCTGTTCCGCGGCCGGAGACGCGTCAACGGCGGCGAGCGACGGGAGCGATCACGGTCACACGGGGGAGCATCGAGAGGACCGCGGGGGCGAGATCGCCCGGCGAATCCACCAGCCGGTCCGCGCCGGGCCCGCGCTCAGACGTCGAGATTGGCGACGTTCAAGGCGTTGTCCTGGATGAACTCGCGGCGCGGCTCGACGATGTCGCCCATCAGGGTGGAGAAGATCTCCTCGGCCTCGTCGGCATGGGAGACCTTGACCTGAAGGAGGCTCCGCACCTGCGGGTCGAGGGTCGTCTCCCAGAGCTGCTCCGGGTTCATCTCGCCGAGACCCTTGTAGCGGTTGATCGAGACGCCCTTCTTGCCGGCCTCGGTGACGGCGTCCAGGAGGCCGACCGGCCCGGCGATCCTGAGCTCGCGATCCTTGAGGACGAGCCGCGCCGGCTGGCCGTAGATCTCCGCAAGCTCGGTCTTCAGCTGGTCGAGGCGATGGCATTCCGCCGAGCGGATCAGCAGGGCGTCGATCAGGTGATGGTTCAAGACGCCGCGGAGGCGGCGCTGGAAGCCGAGGCCGCCATCCTGGTCGGCGAGCCCCGTCCAGCCGCGCTCCTCGGCGGGCGAGATCGCATCAAGGCGCTTGGCGATGGCGTCGGCAATCGCCGGATCGGTGGCGGATTTCGGATTGAGGGCGCCGACGATCGCCGCCTGCTCGACGACCGCGCTGGACCCGACCTTGCGGATCACCGGCTGCATCAGGTGGCTCGCCTGGGCGGCGAGGTCCACCACGCGGCGGAGATCGGCCAGAGCGAGCTGCTGGCCGCTCGCGAGGTGCAGCACCGCGCCTTCGAGGCCGGCTGTGATGAGGTAGTCCTCCAGCGCCCGCTCGTTCTTCAGGTAGCGCTGCGACTTGCCCTTGACCGCGCGGTAGAGCGGCGGCTGGGCGATGTAGAGATAGCCCTTCTCGATGATGTCGGGCATCTGGCGATAGAAGAAGGTCAGCAGCAGGGTGCGGATATGCGAGCCGTCCACGTCGGCGTCGGTCATGATGATGATCTTGTGGTAGCGCGCCTTCGCGATGTCGAACTCCTCGGTGCCGATGCCGGTGCCGAGCGCGGCGATCAGCGTGCCGATCTCGGCGGAAGAGAGCATCTTGTCGAAGCGCGCGCGCTCGACGTTGAGGATCTTGCCGCGCAACGGCAGGATCGCCTGGGTCTTGCGGTCGCGGCCCTGCTTTGCGGAGCCGCCTGCGGAATCACCCTCGACGATGAAGATCTCGGAGAAGGCCGGGTCGCGCTCCTGGCAGTCGGCGAGCTTGCCGGGCAGCGAGGAGATGTCGAGCGCGCCCTTGCGGCGCGTCAGCTCGCGGGCCTTGCGTGCCGCCTCGCGGGCGGCTGCGGCCTCGACCACCTTGCCGACGATGCGCTTCGCATCCGCCGGGTGCTCCTCCAGCCACTGGCCGAGCTTGTCGTTGATGACGCTCTCGACCACCGGACGCACCTCGGAGGAGACCAGCTTGTCCTTGGTCTGGGATGAGAACTTCGGGTCCGGCACCTTGACCGAGAGCACGCAGGTCAGGCCTTCGCGGGCGTCGTCGCCGGTCAGCGCCACCTTCTCGCGCTTGGCGATGCCGGCGTCCTCGGCATACTTGTTGATCTGGCGCGTCAGCGCGCCGCGGAAGCCCGCGAGATGCGTGCCGCCGTCCCGCTGCGGGATGTTGTTGGTGAAGCACAGCATGGTCTCGTGGTAGCTGTCGGTCCATTCCAGCGCGCATTCGACGGTGATGCCGTCGCGCTCGGCCTGCATGACCACCGGCGGCGTGTGCAGCGCCGTCTTCGAGCGGTCGAGATAGCGCACGAAAGCCTCGATGCCGCCTTCGTAATGCAGTTCGACCGATTTCGGCTCGACCGCCCGCGCGTCGGTCAGGATCAGCCGCACGCCCGAGTTCAGGAAGGCGAGCTCGCGCAGGCGATGCTCCAGCGTCGCATAGTCGTATTCGGTCTTGGTGAAGGTCTCTTTGGAGGCAAGGAAGGTCACCTCCGTGCCGCGCTTGCCTTCCGGCGCGTCGCCGACCTCCTTCAAGGGCGCCTCGGCGTCGCCGTGGCGGAAGCGGATGAAGTGCTCCTTGCCGTCGCGCCAGATGCGGAGGTCGAGGCGTTCGCTGAGGGCGTTCACGACCGAGACGCCGACGCCGTGGAGGCCGCCGGAGACCTTGTAGGAGTTCTGGTCGAACTTTCCGCCGGCATGGAGCTGGGTCATGATGACCTCGGCGGCGGAGACGCCTTCCTCCTTGTGGATGTCGACCGGGATGCCGCGGCCGTTGTCGCGCACGGTGACCGAGCCGTCGCCGTTCAAGAGCACGTCGATGCGGTCGCACCAGCCGGCGAGGCT
>DATKNM010000515.1:0-8042 GCA_035541335.1 Binatia bacterium | reverse complement strand
AGCTCGGCCATCAGGCCGGTCTTGTTCTGCAGCCGTCCCGCCGTGTCGATCAGCAGCAGGTCGGCGCCGGATGCCTTCGCCTTGGCCAGAGCGTCATAGGCGAGGCCCGCCGCGTCGGCGCCCTCGCCGCCCGCGACCACTTCGGCGCCGGTGCGCTCGCCCCAGATTTTCAGCTGCTCGACTGCGGCGGCACGGAAGGTGTCGCCGGCCGCCAGCACCACCTTCAGGCCCTGGCCGCGATAATGCTGCGCGAGCTTGCCGATGGTGGTGGTCTTGCCGCTGCCATTGACGCCCACGACCAGCACCACATGCGGCTTGTGGCCGCCGAGGACGAGCGGTTTGGCGACCGGCCCCAGGATGCGCGCGACCTCGCCGGCGAAGACGTCGCGGGTCTCCTCGGGCGTGATGTCCTTGCCGAAGCGCTCCTTGGAGAGTGCCGCGGTCAGCTTCGCCGCGGTGGCAGGACCGAGATCGGCGGCGATCAGCGCCTCCTCGAGCTCGTCCAGGAGCGCCTTGTCGAGCTTCCGCTTGGTGAAGAGACCGGTGATGCTCTCGCCGATCTTGCTGGAAGACCGGCTGAGCCCGCTGCGCAGCCGCTGGAGCCAGCCGCGCTTTTCGCCGTTCGGAACGTCGTTCATGCCGCGGCGAGGAGATGTTCGTGGGTATGACCCTGGACGCGGGCCGCGACCAGGCTGCCGACCGCGACCGCGCCCGCGATCGTCACCGGGGCAAAGTGCTCGCTGTGGCCGAAACCGGCGCCGTCCGCAGCGCGCTCGACGAGGACGCGGACCGGCGCGCCGATGCTGCCGGCAAAGTAGCGCCGCAGCGCCGCCTGCCCGGCCTCCCGAAGTCGCGCAGCGCGTTCCTTGCGGATGTCGCCGCGGACCTGCGGCATCTTCGCCGCCGGCGTGCCCTGGCGCGCCGAATAGGGGAAGACGTGCAGGAAGGTGAGGCCGCAATCCTCGACGAGGGCGAGCGAGTTCCGGAACATCGCCTCGTCCTCGGTCGGGAAGCCCGCGATCAGATCGGCGCCGAAGACCACGTCCGGGCGCAGCCGGCGCACGGTCTCGGCAAAGCGCACGGCATCGGCGCGCAAGTGCCGCCGCTTCATTCGCTTCAGGATGAGATCGTCGCCCGCCTGCAGCGAGAGATGGAGATGCGGCATCAGCCGCGGCTCCTCGCCGATCAGGCGCAAGAGCGCGTCATCGACCTCGACCACGTCCAGCGAGGAGAGGCGCAGGCGTTCAAGCTCCGGCACCAGCGCCAGGATCCGCCGCACCAGCTGTCCCAGCTTCGGCGCGCCGGGGAGATCGGCACCATAGCCGGTGATATCGACCCCGGTCAGCACCACCTCGCGGAAACCGTTCTCGACCAGCTTGCGGATGCGGGCGACCACCTCGCCCACCGGCACCGAGCGATTGTTGCCGCGCCCGAAGGGGATGATGCAGAAGGTGCAGCGATGGTCGCATCCCTGCTGGATTTCGACGAAGGCGCGGCTGCGTTCGGCGAAGCCGGAGATCAGATGCGCCGCCGTTTCCTTCACCAGCATGATGTCGGAGACCGCGACGCGCTGCGACGTGTCTTCCGCGATTCGCCGGAAGCTCGCCGCCTCCAGCTTCTCGCTGTTGCCGAGCACATGATCGACCTCGGGCAGGGCTGCGAACTTCTCCGGCGCAATCTGCGCCGCGCAGCCGGTGACGATGATGCGTGCCTCGGGGTTCTCGCGGCGCGCCTTGCGGATCGCCTGGCGCGCCTGGCGCTCGGCCTCGGCGGTCACCGCGCAGGTGTTGACGATGATCGCGTCCCCGAGCCCGGCGGCGGCGGCGTGCCCGCGCATCACTTCGCTCTCGAAGGTGTTCAGGCGACAGCCCATTGTGACAAGACGGGGGGTGATGAGGCGCGCGTCAGCCATGAACGGCTTCCAGGACCGGTGCACGCGCCGCCCCGGCGAGATCGATCTCGCCGCGGAAGCTCTCGGCCCAGGGGCCGGTCATCAGGACGTGGTTGTTCGCCAGCCATTCGATGGTAAGCGTGCCACCGTCGAGCACGACCTCGGCCTTGCGGCCGGTGAGGCCGCGGCGCGCGGCGGCGATCAGGGTGGCGCAGGAGCCGCTGCCGGAGGCCTGGGTGATGCCGGCGCCGCGCTCCCAGATCCGCATGCGCAGCCGGTCGGGCGCCAGCACCTGCACGATCTCGACGTTGGTCCGCTGCGGATAGAGCGGCGTATGCTCGATCTGCGGCCCGAGTTGCTCGAGGGCAATTGCCGCCACGTCGGGCACGAAGAAGGTGCAATGCGGATTGCCGACATTGACGGCGACCGGATCGGCGAGCGGTCCCAAGGCGATCGGCAGATGCAGCGTGTCGCAGGCCTCGGCAAGCGGGATCTCGCGCCAGTCGGTGCGAACTTCGCCCATATCGACCGAGATCAGGCCACCGCCCGCGTCCCGGCTCTCCAAGAGGCCGGAGACGGTCTCGATCACCAGGCGGTCGGTGCTCTGCTCCGCCATCAGCCGCGCGGCGATGCAGCGTGTGGCATTGCCGCAGGCGCCGGCCTCGCTGCCGTCGTTGTTGTAGATCCGCATGAAGACGTCGGCGGCGGGGTTCTGCTTCCGCTCGAGCAGGATCAGCTGGTCGCAGCCGATGCCGCGCCGGCGGTCGGCGAGCAACCGCCGCTCGTCCAGGCTCAGCTGCAGGGGCCGACGGCGCGCGTCGAGCACGACGAAGTCGTTCCCCAGACCCTGCATCTTGGCAAAGGACAAAACCGGCATGTCTCACTCTCTTCGGCCGCCCGCTATATGACCCCCGGAAGCGGGCGAGTCCACAAATTTCCGTTTGGATTGAGGACCTTCGGCAGGCATTCCGGAGGCGTCTGCCCGGCTCGATTTCAGCGGCCTCTTGCCGCCCTCCGGCCGGTTGACGGGGTGGGGTGCCCCCTGTATAACCCGCCGCCTGAAATCCAGCCAATTATCGGACGACGTTTCATGGCTCATCACAAGTCGGCGGAAAAGCGCCTGCGCCAGACCGCCAAGCGGACCGCGATCAACCGCGCCCGTGCGGGTACCGTCAAGATCGCCGTCAAGAAGGTCGAGGCGCTGATCGCCGCCGGCAACAAGGCCGAAGCCGAAGCCGCCTTGAAGGCAGCGCAGCCGGAACTCCACAGCGGCGTCAACAAGGGCGTCTGGCACCGGAACACCGCCGCCCGCAAGATTTCTCGCCTGACCAAGCGCGTCAAAGCGCTCTAAACTTCTCTTTCGTATCGGTTGCAGAGCTCCGGCGGTCTCGGCCGCCGGAACGGCTGCTTTGCGCCCTTCCGCCACCCTCCGTTGTAGGCGAAGGCCGCCAGTTTCATTGCATCAATGTGGCAAACTGTGGCTCGAAAGCAACAAGCGGGATTGTCACTTTTTGCGGGTCGACGTTCATGATTCGGACTTATTGCAAGCCTGAAACGGCGAGCGTAAAGTTATCCCCAAGCGCCGGACAGGGAGCGGCCGGAACGAAGCCGGGGCGCGAGTTTCGGTAATAAGTCAAATAAACTCAAAGAGTTATTATGAAAAACCGGAACTTGCCATACGTGGTTAAGGCAACATGTGGCGGTGGGTCGCGCTGGCGTGTCAAACTGTTGACACGGACCGGTCTGTGGCAAAATAGTCACAGCCCCGAGGCACCAAGGCCCGGCTTCCGCACCGTGGTTCTAGGAGCGCTATCTAGCATGCGCTTCGCGTTGCAGTATTACTGCCCTAAGTTGCAGGTTCCCGATCCCAATCCGTCCCTCGTCGGCGGTCTGGGTCAGAATTAAAAGCCCGGATCGCCAAGCCGTTGTGGCCCGAAGTTTGGTTTCGGGTTCATGCGGCGATGTGGCGGCTGCGGCTCGATCGAATGCTGGGAAGAAACGAGGCTGTTGAGACGCGAGATGAGCTACGCCGGAGACGTTTCGCCCAAGGAAGCCTGGGAAATCCTGGCCAAGGAGCCGGGAGCGGTCCTGATCGACGTCCGCACCCGGCCGGAATGGGGCTTCGTCGGCGTCCCGGATCTGCGCAATCTCGGCAAGAAGGCGATCCTCCTCTCCTGGCAGGTCTATCCGGAGATGGCGGTCGATCCCGATTTCGTCGCCAAGCTGAAGACAGAGCTGAAGACGGGCGCCGGCCGAGATCCTGCGGCGCCGCTCTTGTTCCTTTGCCGGAGCGGCGCGCGGTCGCGCGCGGCGGCGGAGGTGGCGACCGCGGCGGGCTTCTCCCGCTGCTACAACGTCGCCGAAGGATTCGAGGGCGACAAGGACGGGTCCAGCCACCGTGGGCAACGGGGTGGCTGGAAGTTTGCGGCGCTGCCGTGGATTCAAGATTAGGGGGGTGGAATGATGGTGGAACTGGGCACCGACACTCTGCTGAACGCCCAATGGGCGCGGGTGCGCGGACGTTTGCGCGCCGAGTTCGGCGAGGCGACCTTCCGCAGCTGGCTGAAGCCGCTGACGCTGGCCGGGCGTCGCGGGGCCGATCTGCGCGTGTCCGTGCCGTCGCGCTTCATGCGGGACTGGGTGGCGACGCACTATGCCGACCGCCTGCGCACGCTCTGGAGCAACGAGAACCCCGACATCACCTCGGTCGAGGTGATCGTCGACACCACCCAGACCGAAGTGGCCAGCCCAGCTGAGGCCACGGTCGACGAGGCGCCGGAAATGCCGGCGGCGCTCGAAACCCGCGCCAAAAGCACGGAAGCGGCCACGGTGGCGGCGCCGGCGATCATCCGCGACGGCGAGACCGACACGCTCGACGAATGGAGCGGCAATCTCGATCCGCGGCTGACCTTCGAGAACTTCGTCGTCGGCAAGTCGAACGAATTGGCCCAAGCAGCGGCAATCCGCGTCGCGGAATCCGACCAGGTGCCGTTCAATCCCCTCTTTCTCTACGGCGGCGTCGGCCTCGGCAAGACGCATCTGATGCACGCCATTGCCTGGCACATCCGGCGGAAGCGGCCGGAGAAGCGCGTGATCTATCTCTCCGCCGAGAAGTTCATGTACCAGTTCATCCGCGCGCTGCGGAACAAGGACACGATGGCGTTCAAGGAGCGCTTCCGCACGGTCGATGTGCTGATGGTGGACGACGTCCAGTTCATCATCGGCAAGGAATCGACCCAGGAAGAGTTCTTCCACACCTTCAATGCTCTCTTCGACCAGAACCGCCAGGTGGTCTTAAGCGCCGACAAGTCGCCCTCCGACCTGCAAGGGCTGGAAGAGCGCATGCGCACGCGCTTCGGCTGGGGACTGGTTGCGGACATCCATCCGACCACTTATGAGCTTCGCCTCGGCATCCTGCAGACCAAGGCCGAGCAGGCCTCGGTGCCGATCCCGCAGAAGGTGCTGGAGTTCCTCGCCCACCGCATCTCCTCCAACGTGCGCGAGCTGGAAGGCGCCCTCACCCGGATCGTGGTCCATGCCTCGCTGATCGGCCAGCCGGTGACGCTGGAGACCACGCAGGATCTGTTGAAGGACCTGCTGCGCGCCAACGACCGGCGCGTGACCATCGAGGAGATCCAGCGCCGGGTCGCCGAGCACTTCAACATCAAGCAGGCGGACATGCAGTCGCCGCGCCGCGCGCGCCAGGTGGCGCGGCCGCGCCAGGTCGCCATGTATCTCGCCAAGCAATTGACCACGCGCTCGCTGCCCGAGATCGGCCGCAAGTTCGGCGGCCGCGACCACACGACGGTCATGCATGCGGTGAAGAAGGTCGAGGAGCTCTGCGCCGCGGACTCCGCCTTCCTGGAGGACGTCGAGCTCCTGAAGCGCATGCTGGAGGGCTGACCCGGAGCCCGCTCCCGAGCCGTGATTTCGGGGGCAATTTAGGGACAATTTTAGGCCTGATCCGGGGCCGGCTTTAGGGGTCGATCTGGCTGGAATTCCGGCAGTTTTTCCCTGTTGCCGGGACCTCGACTTGCTATAATCCAATACTTGCTGGTCAAGCCCGGCCGATTCGGCCGTTCCGCCCGGGATTCGCACCGGGATTCGGGGGCCTCAAGCAAGTCGTGAATGTCGAGGATCGACCGCGTTTGGCGGCCGATTGGGCCACTATTCCCGGCCCTCTCGTCCACCCGAAGGTCCGGCCCGGCAGGCTTGGGAAAAGACCCTTGGAAAGAAGAACGGGGCCATGAAACTGACGATCGAACGAACCGCCTTGCTGCACTCGCTGGGCCACGTGCAGAGCGTCGTCGAGCGGCGCAACACCATCCCGATCCTCTCGAACGTGCTCCTGGAGGCGAAGGGCGACCGGCTCGGCCTCACCGCCACCGATATGGAGCTCGCCATCGTCGAGCAGGTCGCGACCGAGGTGGGGCAGCCGGGCGCGGCGACCGTGCCGGCCCACACGCTCTACGACATCGTCCGCAAGCTGCCCGAGGGCGCCCAGGTCCAGCTCGAGCTCTCCGGCGACGGCCAGCAGACCACGATCAAGGCCGGGCGCTCGCGCTTCAGCCTGGCGACGCTGCCGAAGGAAGATTTCCCGGCAACCGGCGCCGGCGAGCTGCCGCACCAGTTCCCGCTCTCGGCCGGCGACTTGAAAGGCCTGATCGACCGCACCAAATTTGCCATATCCACCGAGGAGACGCGCTACTACCTGAACGGCATCTATCTGCACGCCTTCTCCTCCGGCAAGCAGAAGGCGCTGCGCGCGGTGGCGACTGACGGCCACCGCCTCGCCCGGGTCGAGATGCCGCTGCCGGAAGGCGCCGAGAACATCCCCGGCGTGATCATCCCGCGGAAGGCGGTCAACGAATTGCGCAAGCTGATCGAGGAAACCACCGGCAGCGTGGCGGTGTCGCTCTCCGACAACCGCATCCGCTTCGCTTTCGACGACGTCATCCTGACCTCCAAGCTGATCGACGGCAGCTTCCCGGATTACCACCGGGTGATCCCGACCAACAACGACAAGGTGCTGGAGGTCGACCGCAAGTCGTTCCGCGACGCGGTCGATCGCGTCTCGACGATCTCCAGCGAGAAGTCGCGCGCCGTGAAGCTCGCTTTGAAGAACGGCACGCTGACGCTCTCCGCGACCAGCGCCGAGCAGGGCAGCGCCACGGAAGAGCTCGAGGTGAAGTACGAGGGCACGCCGATCGAGATCGGCTTCAACTCGCGCTATCTCCTTGACATCGCCGACGAGATCGAGGGCGAAGGCATGCAGATCCTGCTGGCGGATTCGGTGGCGCCGACCCTGATGCGCGACATGGCGGATGCCATGGCGCTCTACGTCCTGATGCCGATGCGGGTGTGAGTTTGGGTCGCGGTGCCTTGGTCAATGTTCGGGCTCAATCGGATCGGAACCCCATCGCGGATTTGACCCAGGCCGCGAACGGCATCGCGCACCTCACCCTCTCGGCGTTCCGCGGCTTCCGCGACCTGACGCTGGAGCTGGAGGCGCGGCCGCTGGTCGTGACCGGCCCCAATGGCGGCGGCAAGACCAACCTCCTGGAGGCGGTCTCATACCTCGCCCCCGGCACCGGCCTGCGCGGCGCCGGCTTGCGCGAAGTGGATTGCCGGCTTCCGGCGAACCAGGGCAGCGGCGGCTCCGGACGTGCCTGGGCGGTGCATGCGCGCTATCGCGGAAAGATGGGCGAGTTCGGCCTCGGCACCGGGCGCGATCCCCGCGAGGAGATGGGCGAGAACGGCGACGGCGAGAACGGCAAGACTGAGAATGGCAACGGTCGCGAGCGGCGGCTGTGCCGGATCGAGGGCTCCAACGCGAAGAGCCAGGCGGCCTTTGCCGAGATCCTCTCGGTGCTCTGGTTGACGCCCTCCATGGACCGCCTGTTCCAGGATCGGCCTTCGGTGCGGCGGCGGTTCATGGATCGGCTCACGACCGGCCTTCATCCGGAGCATCCGTCGCGGGTTTCGGCTTACGAGCAGGCGATGCGCGACCGGGCACGGATCCTGCGCGGCGACGGACCCGCGATGGAACGCGCCGAGCGCGACCGCTGGCTCTCCGGCCTCGAGGCCGAGATGGCGGCCCAGGCGGTGGCGATCGCCGCGGCGCGGCTGGAAACGACCGAGGCGCTGAACG
>DATKNM010000514.1:0-2465 GCA_035541335.1 Binatia bacterium | reverse complement strand
CGGCCTTCGATCTTGTCGATCGGCAGGTACTCGACCTCGTTCCTGACCATGCGGTGGATCGCCTCCTGGGGCAGCATCGCCATTTCCGGGAAGTGCTCGGCGCGGAACTGCTGCTGCTGCAGCGCCTGGGTGTTCTCCCGGCGATGGAACTCGTGCATCTCCTGGCAGATATCGCGGAGGCCGACGCTTTCGTAGCGCGCACGGTGGCGGGCCACCAGGAGCGGGATCACCTCCGCCAGCGGAGCGTTCTCGTCGTGCAGATGCTTGAACTTCACCAGCGCGCTGAGCAGGGTCCCGGCCTTGCTCGATTCCAGGCCCGGCGTCAGCAGGAACAGGATGCTGTTGAGGTCGTTCTTCTCCGGCACGATGCGGTTCTCGCGCAGGAACTCGGCCAGGATCGACGCGGGGACGCCGAACGGACCGTAGGCGCCGGTCTTCGGGTCGAAGCCCGGCGTGATCAAGGTGAGCTTGTTGGGATCGGTCATGGCATAGCCGGGCGCCACCCGGGTGAAGCCATGCCAGCCGGCGCCGGGCGCCAGCGCCCAGTATTTCGGATTGCTCGCCAGCTCCTCGGTCGGGATCGACTCCCACGGCGTGTCGCTGCCGCGGCCGTTGCCGCCCGGCGCATGGGTCGGCACGAAGGGCTCGAAGAACCAGCGCCGCGCCGGATCCTCGTTCTTCTCGAATTCCTTCCTAAGGGCGCGGATCTTCTTCCGGAGCTCGATGCCGAGCCGGATGGTGTCGTCCCACAGCACCTCGCCCTGGCGCCCCTTCATCATCTGCGCGCCGACGTCGAGCGAGGCGAACAGCGGATAGAAGGGCGAGGTCGAGGCATGCATCATGAACATCTCGTTGAAGCGGCGATGCTCGAGCTTGCGATCCTGGCCGGCTAGGTGACTGTCCTTGACGTGGATCTGCGATGCCTGCGAGAAGCCGGCGAGCTGCTTATGCGTGGACTGGGTCGCGATGATGCCAGGGCTGTCGGGGCCGAGGCCCTGCAGCCCCATGGCGAAGCGGTCCTTGAACAGCGGATGGAACTTCATGAAGCCGGCCCAGGCCTCGTCGAACAGCAGGTAGTCGCAGAGCGGCCCCAGCTTCTCCAGCAGCAGCTGGGCGTTGTTGATGGTGCCGTCATAGGTGCACTGCTCGACCACGCCGACGCGGAACGGCCGCGGCTTCTTCCACGCGTTGGGATCCTTGACCAGCGGATGCTTGCGGATCTTCTCGCGGATCTTCGCTTCGTCGAGTGCCTCGAAGTCGATCGGTCCGATCAGCCCCTGGGCGTTGCGATCGGTTTCCAGATAGATCGGCAACCCGCCGCCCAGCAGCAGGGCGCCCTGATGCGCGGCCTTGTGGTTGTTGCGGTCGAACAGCACGAGATCGCCCGGCGCGATCAGGGCGGACAACACGACCTTGTTCGAGGACGAGGTGCCGTTCAGCACGAAATAGGTGCGCTCGGCACCGAAGATCTTCGCGGCGGCCTTCTGGGCGGCCAGCGCGGGGCCTTCGTGGACCAGGAGGTCGCCGAGCTCGACCACGGAATTGTCGAGATCGTTGCGGAACACCGCCTCGCCCAGATGCTCGACGAAGACCCGGCCGATCGGGCTCTTCTGATAGAACACGCCGCCGTTATGGCCGGGGCAGGTCCAGACCTGGTTGCCCTGCTCGGCGAAGTCCACCATGGCGCCGAAGAACGGCGACTTCAGCGCGTTGGCATACTGCTTCAGGTGGCTGACGAGATTGCGGCCGATGAAGTCCGGCGAATCCTCGGCCAGGAACACGTAGCCGGTCACCTGCCCCAGCGTATCGACCGGGATCTCCTCGAGCTCATGGCGCCGCACCAGGACGAAGATCGGCATCTCCAGGCCGCGGTCGCGCACGAAGGAGACGAAGGCGCCGGCGCCGCTCTTCCAGGCGCCGCTGCCCCATTCGAGCAGGATGCAGCCGATCGAGGCGTCGGTCCGGACCGCAAGCTCGGCCTGGTCGAGGGTGTGGCACTCCATCACCTCGAACCCGGAATGCCTCACTTCGGCATTGATCTCCTCCAGGCGCAGGCCTTCGAGCGTCCCGGCGTCCAGGGCCGGGGAGCAGACAAGGAACTGGAACATCGTCTCGTAGAGCATGGCAGCACTCCATATCCGTGCGCGTGAGAATGAAGGGGCGCGTGAGTAGAAAGGGGCCCCGTTAGATCACGCGGGGCCCCCAAGGTGTTGCGTCAGACGCCTCGCGTCAGATCAGCCGAAGGAAACCGTGCCGTTCATGAAGAGCACGATGGCGAGGATGGCGGCCAGTACCAGGACCACGGCAGCCACTTTCTCTCCGGCGGTGAAGGCAGGCTTGCCGGGCTCGCGCTCGCGCTTGGCATACCAGTAGACCGGCAGGCCGAGGGCGAACAGGATCGTCGACATGAAGAGATACTGCCAGCCCGCGGCATAGAGCAGCCAGAGCGAGTAGATCGACGCCAG
>DATKNM010000513.1:0-3243 GCA_035541335.1 Binatia bacterium | reverse complement strand
GCAGGACCAGCGGATCTCGACGCCGCGGAAGAGGTAGGCCTTCGAGCGGCACATCCGATAGAGCCGGCTCGGCTTGAAATGGGCCTGCGGGCCGAAGATCTCGGGATCGGCGTGGAAGCGGATCGAGGTGCCGCGGCGGTTCACGCCGCCGGTGTTCTTCAGCTTGCCCGTCGGCTTGCCGCGCTTATAGGTCTGCACCCAGAGCTGCTTGTCCCGCGCCACCTCGACCGTGAGATCGTCGGAAAGCGCGTTCACCACCGAGAGGCCGACGCCGTGCAGGCCGCCCGAGGTCTGGTAGACCTTGCCGCTGAACTTGCCGCCGGAGTGGAGCGTGGTGAGGATCACCTCCAGCGCCGACTGGTTCTTGAACTTCGGATGCGGATCGATCGGGATGCCGCGGCCGTTGTCGCGCACCGTGACGAAGAAGTCGGCGCTCAGCTCGACCTCGATCCGGCCGGCATGGCCGGCGACCGCCTCGTCCATCGAGTTGTCGAGCACCTCGGCCACCAGGTGGTGCAAGGCCCGCTCGTCGGTGCCGCCGATATACATGCCGGGGCGGCGCCGGACCGGCTCAAGCCCCTCCAGGACCTCGATGTCCTTGGCCGAATAATCGCCGCCCTTCCGGGGCGCGTTCTCGAACAGATCGCTCATCGCCTGCCGCATGCCGGTTCGTTAAGACTTGCCGCAGTGATACCGGCTGACCCGGCCGCCCGCAATCCGGAAAGCGGGACTGAGGTTATGGCTATAAAGCATTGATTTTGCGGCTCATTCTGCGAGTTTCCGGGATTTGGATCCGCCGATCTGGCGGAAGGCGCCAAGCCTATCAGGCCGACTCGGGAAGCGGCGAGCCGAAGGTCGGCAGATCTCCGCCGGCGCATCGCAATCATGGCGCCGCGGGCATGGTGCATATCCGGGTCCTCGCCTTGCACGACCCCTTCCCCTGAAATAGTTTCGGCCTCACGGCATTGATCGCCATCGGATCGGTCAGAAGGGGGGCTTCGCCATGCTCAAGGAATTCCGGGACTTCGCGATGCGGGGCAACGTCCTCGACCTTGCCTTCGGCGTCATCATCGGCGCCGCCTTCACCACGATCGTGAACTCGCTGGTCAACGACGTCATCATGCCGCCGATCGGTTTCGTCACCGGCGGCCTCGACTTCTCCAATCTGTTCGTCACCATCAAGGACGGCGCCGCCTCGGCTTCGCCCTATGCCTCGCTGAAGGCGGCGAAGGATGCCGGCGCCGTCACCATCAACTACGGCGTCTTCATCAATGCAGTGATCAACTTCCTGATTGTTGCCTTCGTCCTCTTCATGGTGGTGAAGCAGATCAACCGCTTCAAGAAAAAGGAAGCGGCCGGCGAGGTCCCGCCGCCGCCGCCGACCCGCAGCGAGGCGCTGCTGGCCGAGATCCGCGATGAATTGAAGAAAGCGCACTGAGCATCCTTCGCATGTCCAAACACACCTTCTCCTGCATCGATGCGCATACCTGCGGCAATCCGGTTCGCGTGGTTTCCGGTGGCGGGCCGCAGCTCGCCGGCGCCAGCATGAGCGACCGCCGCCAGCATTTCCTCGCCGAGTTCGACTGGATCCGCACCGGCCTCATGTTCGAGCCCCGCGGCCACGACATGATGTCGGGCAGCATCCTCTACCCGCCGACCCGCGCCGATTGCGACGTCGGCATCCTGTTCATCGAGACTTCGGGCTGCCTGCCGATGTGCGGCCACGGCACCATCGGCACCGTCACCGTCGCGGTCGAGAACGGCCTGGTGCGGCCGAAGACGCCGGGCGTGCTGCGCCTGGAGACGCCGGCCGGCCTGGTGGTCGCGGAATACAACCAGGTCGGGGAATACGTGGAATCCGTGCGCCTCACCAACGTCCCGGCCTTCCTGCATTCGGAGGCGCTGGAGATCGACTGTCCCGACCTCGGGATGATCAACGTGGACGTGGCCTATGGCGGCAACTTCTATGCGATCGTCGAGCCGCAGAAGAACTACCGCGACATGGCGGATTTCAGCGCCGGCGATCTGGTGCGCATGAGCCCGATCCTGCGCCAGCGCCTGAACGCCACCTACAGCTTCCAGCATCCGGACAACCCGACCATCCGCGGCCTCTCCCACATCCTCTGGACCGGCGCGCCGAAGGCGAAGGGCGCCGATGCCAGGAACGCCGCCTTCTACGGCGACAAGGCGATCGACCGCTCGCCCTGCGGCACCGGCACATCGGCGCGCATGGCCCAGCTCGCCGCCAAGGGCAAGCTCAAGGTCGGCGACACCTTCGTGCACGAGAGCATCATCGGCAGCCTCTTCACCGGCCGCGTGGTCGGCGAGGCTCGGGTCGGCAACCACGCCGGCATCATCCCCTCGATCGAGGGCTGGGCGCGGGTGACGGGCTACAACACCATCTTCATCGACGACCGCGACCCCTACAAGCACGGCTTCGTGGTGCAGTAAGGCTCGGAAAAACCGAGCGACCCCTCACCCAACTCCGGCTAGGCTCACCTTCGGTTCGCCAAGCCTCCGTAACCCTCTCCCTCAGCGGGGAGAGGGAAGAAGGGCTCTCATTTGCGCGCGCGAGCGCGCTTGAAAATCTCCCTCTCCCCTTGAGGGCGAGGGCCGGGGTGAGGGGTCGAAGATTCTCACCCCGCCACCCCGAGCCATTGCATCACGCCCTCCGCCGCTGCCACCGCCGTGCTCATGCAGCCCTGCAGCAGGTAGCCGCCGGTCGGCGCCTCCCAGTCGAGCATCTCGCCGCAGACGAAGACGCGGGGGATCGCCTTCAGCATCAGCCGGTCGTCGGCCGCATCGAAACGGATGCCGCCGGCCGACGAGATCGCCTCTTCGATCGGCCGCGGCCGCTCCACCGGCAGCGGCACGTGCTTGATCAAGGCCGCAACGGCTTCGGGCCGGTCGGGCAGGGGATCCCTGACCTCGCGCAACAGGGCATAGGCGACCGGCGCCAACTTCAACTCGCCGGAGAGGAATGCGGAAAGGCTGCGCCCCTTTCGCCGTGCCGCCAACCGCTCCGTGACCTCGGCTTCGGCCATCTGCGGCTTGAGGTCCAGCATCAGCGTCACCGGCCGCCCGGCCGATTCCAGTGCATCGCGCAATACGGCGCTGACCGCATAGACGGCGCCGCCCTCGATCCCGGTCTCGGTGATCATCACCTCGCCGGCGACCTTCTCGCCGCCGAGCGCCAGCTTCACGTTCTTCAGCGGTTGCCCGGCGGCGCGTGCGCTGAAGTGC
>DATKNM010000512.1:0-4662 GCA_035541335.1 Binatia bacterium | reverse complement strand
GCCGCGGCAGGCCTCGGCGGCGCGGATCGCCATGTGATAGCGGGCGTAGACCAGGTCCATGTCGTTGGTCATCTGCGCCCTGGCGCTCCCAGCCAGCGTCATCAAGGCGGCCAGCAGGAAGCCGAGTGATCTTCGCTTCATAGATTCCCAAATGGAGCAGCGGGCATCAAAAAGACAACGCCGGCCCCGTTGCCGGAGCCGGCGTTGAAACAAATACAGGAACGCGGCTCGTTACTTCACGAGCGGCGCGAGTTCCTGGTCGTAGAGCGAGAGCAACGTCTTCGCATCGTCGCTGCCGCAGCCCTTCAGCTTGGCGACCTTGCGAGCGTCGGTCTTCGCCTCTTCGATCAGCGTCAGGCGCTCGGCGCCGCTGATCTCGTGGTTCACCTTGCTGTCGATGTACGGGCCCATCTTCGCCCACTGCGCGGCGTCATGCTTCATGTACCGGCAGAGCTCGGCGACCCGCACGGCTTCCTGGTACTTGGTCCAGGCGGCCGTCATATCGTCCTGCGCCTTGGCGGCGGTGGACAAGCCAGTAGCCGCACCGGCCAGCAGCACGGCCGCGGACAACGCGACAAAGCTCGATTTCAACATTGTTATGCCCTCTGTCTGGATTTTGCCCCTTGTGACGTCGTGCCGGGTGGGGTCGCCGCAGCAAGAATCGGCCAATTCAACCGGATTTTGCGCTGCAAAGCAACTAAGGCGTCGTCCCGCCGGCTCCCGCCCGATAGATTAAAGCTCGAGGTTCGGGAATGGTTCCTTCCCGTCGGCGGCATTCCCGGTCTCTCCGGGCGCCGAGCGTCGAAAAACGGCAATGCGCGAGGCTTAGGATGCGGCGCACCACCCAGTTCCGCCAGCTGATCGAGGCGGATGAGATCCTGATGCTGCCCGGCGTCCAGGATGCGCTCTCGGCGCGGCTGGCCGAGGCGGCGGGCTTCTCGGCCCTCGCCTGCGGCGGCTACGCGGCGACCGCGAGTCTCCTGGGCGCGCCGGACACCGCCCAACTCTCCATGACCGAGATGGCCGACCTCTACGCCCGGCTCTCCGAGGCGACCACGCTGCCGATCCTGGCCGACGCCGATACCGGCTATGGCAACGCGGTCAACGTGGTGCGGACGGTCAAGGCGTTCGAGCGCGCCGGCGTGGCGGCCTTGTTCATCGAGGACCAAGTGGCCCCGAAGCGCTGCGGCCACATGGAAGGGAAGCGCGTGATCCCGGTCGCCGACATGGTGGCGAAGCTGAAGGCGGCGCTGGACGCCCGGCGCGACGGCGACCTCGTCATCATGGCCCGCACCGACGCCCGCGCGACCGAGGGGCTGGAGGCGGCGATCGAGCGGGCGCAGATCTACCGCGAGGCCGGCGCCGACGTGATCTTCGTCGAGGCGCCGCTGACGATCGACGAGATGTCCCGAATCTGCTCGGAGATCCCGGCGCCGTGCATGGCGAACAGCGTCGAGGGCGGCAAGACCCCGCTGCTCTCGGCGGAGGCGCTGCAGCAGATCGGCTATGCCGCCGTCGCCTTCCCGGTGGCCGCCACTTATGTCATCGCCCATGCCCTGGCGCGGTTCTACGCGGTCTTGAAGTCGACCGGCGAAACCACGTCGCTGCAAAAAGACATGTCGAGCTTCGCCGCCTTCCACGACATCGTCGGCCTGCCGGCGCTGCGCGAGTTCGAGCGCGGCTGCGATGCCTTCGCCCGCGATCTCCTGGAGCGCGTCGCCGGCCGCGGCCGGGAGACGCCGGAATAATCAGCCCGTCGGGAAGCTGCGGACGATCGGCAGATCCGGGATCAGGTGCGGATCGATGCCGTCGTAATTCTCGATCGCGACGAAGCTGCCGGTGGGATCGCCGTTGCGCTCCAGCGGCAGGATCGCGAACTCGTATTCCACCCGGCCGGTATCCGGCCAGGAGACGCGATTGACGCCGACGACCCCGTTCCCGGTCGTCTGGATCCGGCGATAGCAGTCTTCCCATTCGATCGAGTCGCGGCCGCGATAGTCGAGGGCGTCGAGATAGAAGCCGGAGAAGTCGAGACGCGAGAAGGCGGCCACCCTTGTCCCGACCAGCCGGAAGAACACCCGGAACGGGTCCCGCTCGATGTCGCCGAGCAGCAGCGAGGAGAGCAGGCTCGGCACCTCGGTCGGGTCGAAGTCGGTGCGGGAGCCGGGCTTTCCGTGGCGCTGCAGGCGAATCCAATACGCGTAGAGCTGGCGGACCTTGTTGCTTTTCGCCTGTTCGGCGTGGGCGAAGTCCTGAAATGGGTGGTCGGTCATGTACTTACGCGGTGCAGCGGATTCCTGCGGTCCCGACCGGAGTCTGGGCCAAGAACGTTAAGAACCTGTGACCCCGATCCCAATTCCACAGTCGATTGGGATGATCTACATCTATCATGTGGAGGCCGCGGTGGCGCCGCACAGGCGGAGCCGGCGCGGCGCCTGAAGCGGCTGTAGGCCGCGGGGGGTCCAATGGCAAATCGGCCGGGGAAACTATAGCATCCGGCCGCGATCGTCCCGGGGAAACCCGGGCTCTGCAGTGGGACGGGATCATGAGTGAAGATTTCAACGGTGACGGCGCGATTCAGCGCAAGGGGCTGCTCGGCTCCAACTACGAGATGACCTTCGGCGGCGTGCTCTCCTTCATGCGCCGGAGCTTCACCAAGGACCTCGCCGGCGCGGATCTGGTGGTGAGCGGCGTGCCCTTCGACCTCGCGACCACCAACCGGCCCGGCGCGCGGCTCGGGCCCAACGGCATCCGAGAAGCCTCGGCGGAAGTCGCCTCGCTCCTCCCCTATCCCTGGGGCATCGATCCCTTCCGGGATTTCGCGGTCAGCGACTATGGCGACTGCTTCCTCGACGTGCACAATCCGCTGACCGTGCCGGATGCGATCACCAACCATGCGCGCAAGATCCTGGCCTCCGGCGCCCGCATGCTGACGCTCGGCGGCGACCACTACATCACCTATCCGCTCTTGAAGGCGCATGTGGAGAGGTTCGGCAAGCCGCTGTCGCTGATCCATTTCGACGCCCATTGCGACACCTGGCCCGACGACGAGATGAAGTCGCTGAACCACGGCTCGATGTTCTACAAGGCGGTGAAGGAAGGCCTGATCGATCCCAAGCGCTCGGTGCAGATCGGCATCCGCACCTGGAACGACGACTTCATGGGGATCCGCATCCTCGACGCCCAATGGGTGCACGACCACGGCACCAGGGCGGTGGTCGAGGAGGTGAAGCGTGTGGTGGGCGAGCATGCGACCTACCTCACCTTCGACATCGATTGCCTCGACCCGGCCTTCGCCCCCGGGACCGGAACGCCGGTCGCCGGCGGCCTCAGCAGCGCGCAAGCGCTGGCGATCGTCCGCGGCTTCGGCGACCTCGACATCTGCGGCATGGACGTGGTCGAAGTCTCGCCGCCCTTCGACCATGCCGGAATCACGGCCCTCGCCGCCGCGCACCTCGCGGTCGACATGATCTGCCTGATGCGGAACCGGAAGGCGGCGGGGAAGCTGAAGCGGTAGTGCGCCTCGAGATCCTCGATTCGCTCAGCGATCCCGCCAAGCCCGGCGGTGAGAACGAGGATCGTGTCGGCTGGAACGCGACCGCTGCCTTTGTGATCGACGGCGCTACCAGCCTCGGCGAACCGGTGATGGCACCCCCGGCCAGCGACGCCGCCTGGATCGCCGAGCTGGCGCGGCGCTGCTTCGAGGCGGAGCTCCGGCCCGAGCGCTCGATCCGCGACGTGGTGCGCGGACTCTGCGAACGGGCGCGCGAACGCTTCCTGGCGGCGGCCGGTGCCGACGTCGAACGCTATCGCCATCCCAATGCCGGCTTCCAGTCCCTGCGCATCGTCGATGACGGAATCGAGATCGCCGGTCTCGCCGATTGCACGCTGTTCTGGAGAGACGCCGACGACCTCCTCTCCCGCCACAGCGGGCTGCGCGGCGGGCGCTCCGCCGAGCAACGCGGCGCCCGCCGGGCCGTCACCCGGCTGGGCGGCCTCGGGCCGGACGGGGAGAGTCATCGCGATGCCGAGACGCTGGCGGAGCTCAGGGCCTCGCGCGCCCGGCTGAACACGGAAGGCGGCGCCTGGACGCTCGGCATCCACCCGGAGGCGGCGGAGCACGTTCGCATCGAGACGCCGGCGCCGTCCCTTCCGGCGACCGGGTTGCTCTGCACCGATGGCTTCGCCGACCTGGTCGACAACTACGCCCGCTGCACGGCGGCGGAGATGATGGCGCGTGCCGAGGGCGATGGCCTAGCACCGCTGCTGCGGGAGATCCGCCGCGTCGAACGCGACGTCGATCCCAACGGCTTGCAGTTCCCGCGCTACAAGCGCAGCGACGATGCCTCGGCGATCTTGGTGCGGGTCAGCGGTTGAGGAAGACGTCATCATCCGGTCCTTGCATCTCCCGGGCTTCTTGCGTGTTCTACACACTGACGCCGGCGATACCGGCCGGCCGCAACCGAGGGAGAATGGCATGTCGAAGCGGCAAATGCTCACCGGCGCCGCGGCCATCGGCGCCGTGGTCCTGTGCGTGAACGGCGTTCTGGCGGCGAGTTTGCCGTCCCTGGACCGGGTGCTCCGCAAGGCCGATCCCGGAGCCGAGCTGGTCGCGGACTTCAACGAGCTGGTGTCCACCACCAACAACATCGCCCCGCCGTC
>DATKNM010000511.1:0-2745 GCA_035541335.1 Binatia bacterium | reverse complement strand
CGGCAGGAAAACGCCCGGATTTCCACGCCCCCGGCGCGGGCCTGGGTCAGCGCCGCCGCATAGGCGGGATCGATGTCGGCGGCGAGGGACACCTCCCGGCAGTCGCTCCGCTGCACCAGGAACAGCAGCACGGCGCGCTCGCCGGCGGCCGAGAGTGCGGCGAGCTCCCCGAGATGCCTGGCGCCGCGCTCGGTGCGGGCATCGGGGAATTCGGCGAGGCTGGCACGGCGCGAGAGGGTGACGCTCTTGACCTCGACCCAGCAGGGCCGGCCGCTTTCGTCCGCCAGGCGGAAGTCGAGCCGCGAAGCACCGACCTTGACCTCCGGCGCGATCGTCGCGGTCGGCAGGCCCGGAAAGGCGCCCTTGGCCAGGCCCTCTGCCACCAGCGCGTTGGCGCGCCCGGTGTAGATGCCGACGAGTGCGGTCACGCCAGAGGCAGCGCTCTCCACCAGCTCCCAGGCGTAGGGCAGCTTGGTGCCCGTCTTGGCGCTGAGCCAGCAGCGCGCGCCGGGCTCGGCGAGGCCCATCATCGATCCCGGATTCGGGCAATGCACCGTCACGATCTCATTCCCGATCGCCATATCGGCCAGGAAACGCTTGTAGCGCTTGATCAGCCGGGCTTCGACCAGCGGGGCGGGGAATTGCATCGAGAGGGCGGGCGGCGTCAGTGCGATTCGTGCTCGGGCTCGAACACCGTATAGACCAGGATCTGCGACACCGTCTCGTCGTCCTCGCTCAAGGGCAGGAAGATCACGTGGCTGTCGTCGAGCTTGTCCTCCACCGTCACCACGGTCCCAGTGTCGATGAAGGGCCGCGCCGTCATCGTCACCCGGTCGTAGTTCGCCAGCACTTTCTCCCGGCTCGAGCCGATGAAGGCCTCGGCGACCGGGCGACCGGTCGGATCGCGGCCGCGGGCCTCGACCTCCTTGGTGCCGACCAGGCGATAGACATAGCGCCGCGCGTCGGCGACCACGTCCACGATCATCAGATAGGGCAGGAAGGGGACCAGCTCCGCCGGCTCGATATCGCTCCGCCGCGGCATCCGGCGGCGGCCGCGCTTGCCGTCCCAATAGTGGAAGAGCGGCTCCAGCCCGGCGGGAATCGGATGGGAGAAAAACCGACTCATGGCTGCCGCACGGCGAAGGCGGGCCATGCCCTCCCCGCCGCGTTCAACACTTCCCCCAGGGGATTCCCCATCGGCATGACGTAATTCATAGCAGATTCTACCGAAGCCTCCAGGGACGCTCCGTCGCAATTCCTATGGGGTTCAATCCGGTCGCGGTTGCATGGTGGCCCCGATAAAGGCAAGTTAACGCCGGAATCTGCTTTCGGATCCGGGGCTTCCGCGGGAGGCCCGACGGGGGCTGACGGGGTAAGTCCCGGGGGGTTGATCTCGATGCGGCGACGTTCTCTTTGGGCTGCGGTCCTGGCGGTCGTGGTTCCGGCCGGGCTGCTGGGTGGCTGCTCCTTCTTTTCCCACAGCGTCACCTGGACCAAGTCCGGGGCGACCGAGGAGCAGTCCCAGAACGACCTCGCCCAGTGCACCGAGGTCGCCAAGACCCAGACCGACCGGGACGAGGGGATCGACCGGGACATCGCCGCAGCCGATACCACCTCGAGCGCGGTCGATACCTCGCCGCTCCAGGACATGCAGGCTTTCAAGCACGAGCAGCGGTTCAAGTCGATCCTGGAGGATTGCATGGCCCAGCTCGGCTATCGCAAGGTGGACTGATCGACAGCGATCGAGCCGAGAATGCCATCCATGGCCGCCAGCAAGAAACCGTCCGCCGCCCACGCCGCCAACGGAACGCCGAGAGCGCGCTCGCCGAAGATCGTCAGCGCCGCCGTGCTGGTGATCGGCAACGAGATCCTCTCCGGCCGCACCAAGGACGCGAACCTGCACTATCTCGCGACCGGCCTCACCGGCATCGGGATCCGCCTGATGGAGGCGCGGGTGGTGCCGGACATCGAGGACCGGATCGTCGCCGCGGTGAACGAGCTCCGCGCCGCCTTTGACTATGTCTTCACCACCGGCGGGATCGGCCCGACCCATGACGACATCACCGCGGCGGCGATCGCCAAGGCGTTCCGCGTCAAGCTGGTGAAGAACGCCAAGGCGGTGACGCTCCTCACCAAGCATTACGGCGAAGCGAACTTGACCGAGGCGCGGCTCCGCATGGCGCACGTGCCGGAAGGCGCGGCACTCGTTGACAATCCGGTTTCCACTGCGCCCGGCTTTCGCATCGGCAACGTCTATGTGCTGGCCGGCGTGCCGGCGATCTGCCAGGCGATGTTCGACGGGTTGAAGGGCGGGCTCTCCCGCGGCGATCCCGTGCTCTCGAAGACGGTCAGCGCCTATGTGGGCGAGGGCGTGATCGCGAAGGACCTCGGCGCCTTGCAGGAGCGCTATCCCGCCCTCGACATCGGCTCCTATCCGTTCTTCCGCCAGGGCCGGTTCGGCGCCAGCTTCGTGATCCGCGGCACCGACGAGGAGATGATCGGCCAGGCCGCGGCCGAGCTCCGCGCCATCATCCGCCAGTTAAGCGCGGAGCCGATCGAAGGGGACGCGGAAGCCCGGTAGCGTCGCTCCTGAACGCCGCCTGGTCGAATGCCCGCTTGGTGGAATTGGTAGACACACAGGACTTAAAATCCTGAGGCCCGCAAGGGCCGTGCCGGTTCGAGTCCGGCAGCGGGCACCAACCTGCTTCGCGCAGAGCGCTTCGCAGGATTGCATCCTTGCTTCAG